>CAMLGR010000023.1 GCA_946479615.1 uncultured Bacteroidota bacterium
CCCGAACGGCTGACGCCTTTTTGTTTCCCGATCAAGGTAGATAGTATGCGCGAAGATCTTTCTTCCGAAAAATTAGAGGACAGGGTCAGGCGCATGCAGCTTCAATTAGAAAAGTAAGCTACTACTTTGCAGTAATCGTTGTTAAAATATTTTTTTGTCACGGATAATAAATCATAACCAGGATCAATAAAAATAATTTCTTAAAAAGCTCGTCTACACTTTAGATTTGCAAACCCGTATGACAGGCTTTTTATCCCATATCATCCATGGAGAACATTTTGTATTGAGTGCTGAACGAACGATGTTCTGGGAAAACGAACGCACCCTGATCGTTGCCGACCTTCACGTGGGTAAAACCGGGCATTTCCGAAAAGCCGGTATCAGCATTCCCCAATCTGTATATAAAGATGATCTGCACCGGCTATTGGCACAAATACTTTTCTTTAAAGCGGAACGATTGATCATCGCCGGCGATCTGACACACAGCGTCGCCAACCTGGAAATGGATTTATTCCGCAAATGGCGCGCTGATTTTCCGTTGCTGGAAGTACATCTTGCTAAAGGCAATCATGATATTCTGGATAATAAATGGTATGAATCAGCGGATATCAGGGTGCACAACGATCCTTTGTATATCGGCGATTTTGCATTTGTACATGATATTACGCGAAACGATGAAAAGATTAACAGCCCGTTTGTATTTTCCGGTCACGTACACCCGACAGTCGTCATTAATGGAAAAGCCAAACAATCATTGAAATTCCCCTGTTTTTATTTTACCAGGACATTCTGCATCCTGCCTGCCTTCAGCCGCTTTACCGGTGGCTTCAGTATTGATCCGAAAAGAGGAGATACGATTTTTGCAATCGGGGATAAGGAGATCTTTGCCCTATAGAGATTTGATTGGGAAATGGGATAATTTGGAGATGTGGCGATGTGCTGGTTTGGTGATTGGGAAATGTCAGGAATCATCACATTCCCCAATCATCACATCTCCAAATCAACTTCATTTCCAAATCCCCATCATTTCTTCTTTCGCAACTGGTTATAATCAAGAAAATAAATAAACCGAACGGTTACTTCATTGCCGTGTTGCTGGCCGAATGACTGGCTGAGATTGCCTAAATATTTACGGTGTTCATTGCCATCGATGTTCACATCTTCGCCGAGCCAGTTTTTATAACCGATAATAAGACGACTGCCATACCGAAAATCCCAGGTAAGAAAAGCATCAGTATTAAAATAGTTGATATTCTGTGTTACATTGGAAAGCACCGTAGGAGGGAACACGGGTCTTCCTTTATCATCGAGATAAGCAATTCTTTTAATCGGTACATGGCTCCAGTAATGCCGGAGGCGCACCGTCAGATTGATCCTCGATGTAAAATTATAAATACCGGAAAGCACCGAGGTTACATCTTTGAAATCAACAAAACTGATCTGTGGTTCACCCAGCACATCACGGCCATTGGAAACAATGTAATCTGTTTCCGTTTCATAACGGTGAGACAGATCGAATGTCAGTTTATTGCTGAAACGATACCGTATATCTCCTTCGAGAATATGGTATTTCTTTTCCGGGTTCTTAAAGAAATCGGCTACCAGTACATTATAACTAAAAAATAACCGCTTCCGGCTGTCCGTACTACCGCTAAGATTGATGCTTCCATATTGAGGACGGCGGGCATATTTTTCAAATGGTGCACCGGTCACGAAATAATCATACTGGTCGGGGAAGTAAACAGCAGCCAGCGTAACATCCCAGAAATTCTTAAAGATCCAGGTGCCGCTTGCCTGCGCATAGAAATCATTAAAACGGTTGGGTTTATACAATCGACGATACTGTACGGTCAGGGTATAATTATAACTCAGAAAATTTTCGGTAGGAGTAAACTGGTTATAGCTCACCGATGCCGCATCGATATGCTGGTTGGTCACCTGCAGAAATCCAAGATCGGTCGGGTCGTAATTATTGGAACGGATAATATCCTGTAATGAATACTGTATTTTGCCGCTTACCTTGGCTAATCGCAGCAATGTATTATATCCTCCATACGAATCCGTAGTGAAAACCTTGCTGTAGTGTCCGTATCCCCTGATATTAAATTGATTTTTTTTATCGTATACACTAAAATCAAGACCAGAAACATTCGCATCGCGGTTAGCGCCATTGCGCATCACATTGGTATTGGTAAATGTGATATAAGAACGATTGTTCAACGCCTGGTCAAGTACGATGATATTATAATTGGCAAAGGGTTCTGTCTGCACTCTCGTTTTTTCGCCACTTGTTTTATCCCTGAACGATGCATACATCGGGGCGCTGATCGCATTGAAAACACCGATCCCCAGTTTTTTAGGTGTCCGTCCCGAAAATTTGATCGCATTATATAATTGGGTGCGGGCAGGATTTTTTAAAATATCGATATTGGGATCATTCCTGGCCGTATCCACAATGGCTTCATAACCGGTAGGAGCGGCTCCGATGCGCCGGGAATAGAACAATCCGGATTTATTAAATATATCGGTGCCTTCTGTAAAGAAAGGACGATAATCGGTAAAGCGGACTTCATACGGAGTAAGGTTATTCACGACATTATCCGAAATAACCTGGCCATAGTCGGGAATCAGCGTGGCATCTAAGGTGAAACTCTCATTGATGCCATATTTCACATCCATGCCACCACTGGCCAATAGCTCATCCCTGTATCCATTGTTCTCGGGGGTGCTGCGGATGCCGGTTGATACATAAGGCGATAAACTAAGGCGAAGGGGAGGCTGGATATCGGCCAGGTTAGACAACATGCCAAACTGGTTCAGGAACCCATTATTCTTTGGATCGACCGGGTTCCAGAAGCTGGATTCGTTGACGCGCCTGACGAATCGAAGAAATTGTATGCCCCAGTTCTGGATATTTTTATTGGCAAAGCGAAGCGAGAGATAAGGTATTTTCATTTCCGCGATCCATCCATCGGATACAATGCTGACCTTGCTTTCCCAGACAGCATCCCATGTCTTATCGCCATATTCTCCGAAGGCCAGGGTTTGATTGGGAGCGAGCCGGGCATCGGTCTGCACATTGGAAGAAGTGACGAGAAACTGGAACCCATTCTGGTGATCATCGTAGGTATCGAGAAAAATCGAAAAGAAATCCAGGTCTTTCTGGGTTTCTTCGTCGCGGGCAGTGATCTGTTTGCGGATCAGTGCCGGATCATCATATAAATAAGCGCCGATATAAATGGCAGAATTATCATATACGATCCTTACTTCGGTTCTTTGGGAAGCAGGTTGTCCGACAGCGGGAAAATTTTGTATGAAATCAGTGGCGATAGGTGCGCCATTCCACGCAGCATCATCAAGCTTTCCGTCGATTACAGGAGGCTGGCCCGTTTTAACGGCTTGCATTGTTTTTACCTGAGAAAAAACAGAGACACACCCCAGTAACAACAGGCATAAGCAGGTAGATTTTCTCAACGACATAGTGTGATTGGTCCTGCTACAAATATATAAGACTGTAACGAAGACCCGAAGGATGCCTGCGAATAATTTTTTGATGCCTGAAATACCGGGAAAAAGGTATTAGTTCATTTTTTTTCTTAGTGAAACTACTTGCTCCTGCAGGTCGCTGACGATATTGGTCAATTGCCCCATATCCCAGCGTTGTTGCTGGTTGGCTTTGGAAATGACCATCTGTGCCTGCCACATTTCCAGCACATCTTCAGCATTCATAGTGTACGGATGATAGACCGGGTTATCGCTAACAAGGGTCAATTTATTTTTAGTACGTCCATTTCTTTGTACGCGTTTGTAAACAATGCCTTCATTACGGGAAACAACAATACAGGCGGCATTATTTTTTAATTCTTCCACATTGTCCACCTTTTCTCCCACGATTACAGAACCACTGGGGGTAGGAAGCATGGAATCCCCGATGATCTCGAAAGCGCGGTAATTACCCCCCGAGAGCATGGGCAGGGTAAAAGTGTTGAGTTCATCGACAAATTCAGGATCGGCCAGGCCGGCCAGGTAACCAGCGGCTGCTTTTACCGGAACGAACGGGATATCGCTTCGGCCGGAAGCCAGCTTCATCGCCCGGCGCTTCGCCATATAGTTACTCTTATTATCACTGAGATCTTTGCGCAGAAGATCATCCAGGGTTAGTTTGAATATATCGCAGACTACTTCCAGTACATCAATACGGGGCTCTGCTCTTTCTTCTTCATAAGCGCCAAGCAGAGACCGTTTGATATGTAATTTCTGTGCAAATTCTTCCTGTGTCCATCCACGTAATTTGCGGAGATACTTCAGATTTTGATTGGAAATAGCCATGATAAACTAATTAATTTAGTGCAAATTACTAATTAATTTGTCATTTCAAAAAAATCCGCAGCGTTTTTTTCACAACTGTTTGCAATTCGCATTTGATCTCATCAAAAAATATTGTCACTTTTGCGCATTCTATGGCAACAAAACAAAGAACCTCCCTGAAGAAAAGACCGGCTGCAAAAAGAACCCGCGGTCAGAAACCTGTTATCCTTATTACGAATGATGACGGCATCATGGCACCCGGCATCATGAACCTCGTGGAAGCTGTAAAGGATCTTGGCAAGATAGTCGTTGTAGCTCCCGATAAACCGCAATCCGGCATGGGGCATGCCATCACGATCGGTCAACCCCTGCGCTTGCAAAAAGCAAATGTATTTGGCGATATCGAAGCATACTCCTGTACCGGCACACCCGTTGATTGCGTCAAACTGGCCGTTGACAAAGTGCTTCACCGCAAGCCCGATCTTTGCCTGAGCGGTATCAATCACGGAGCCAATCATAGTATCAACGTTATTTATTCCGGTACCATGTCGGCAGCTGTGGAAGCCGCTATCGAAAGCATTCCTTCGGCTGGTTTTTCCCTGCTGGATTATAGCATCGAGGCTGATTTTTCAGGCGCCCGCAAATATGCGCGCGTGGTAGTGGAAGAAATGCTGGCTGGTAAAATGGATAAACATACCGTATTGAATGTAAATTTCCCGGCCCTTCCTCCTGAACATCTGAAAGGATTAAGAATTTGCCGCCAGGCATACGCCAAATACGAAGAGGATTTTATCGAACGGCAGGATCCGCATGGTAAAATGTATTACTGGCTCACAGGAGAATTTGTGAATTTTGATAAAGGAAAAGATACCGATGTATGGGCGCTGGCGAATGGATATGTAAGTGTGGTACCTGTGCAATTTGATCTCACGAATTACGTTTTAAAAGCCAAACTCGAAAAACTCTGGAAAAATGATATTAAAAAGAGATGATCTCAGGCTCGGCGTGGTACTTGGCCTTTTTGGTCCACTGCTCGGACTGATCGTTATTTATTTTATTAAATATTCTTCCGTATCATTCGGGGATTTTCTGGATGAATTCTTCAACAACAATCGTCTCATCACTTCTATCGGCTCCCTGTCCCTGCTTGCCAATGTTGTTTTCTTTACACTCTATGTCAATACCAACCGTGATAAAACAGCCAAAGGCATTTTCCTGATCACTGTTATCTATGGTATCGGTATTTTAGTGCTGAAAATCTTAAATTAATTCGCAGAAGTAATGATGGGTTATGAATTCAGAATGGAAGTTGGATAGTTTTAAAAACGCTATTCAATCTGAAAATTCCTAATTTCTAATTCATAATTCATTCCTGCTTGTTTCTAATTCCTGGTTCATGAAATACTACATCATCGCCGGCGAAGCATCAGGCGACCTGCACGGCAGCAACCTGATCAAAGAACTGAAACTGCTCGACCAGGCAGCTTCGATCCGTTGCTGGGGCGGTGATAAAATGCAGGCCGCAGGCGGTGAACTGGTTAAACATTACCGCGACCTCGCCTTTATGGGGTTTACCGAAGTGGTGATGAACCTGCGTACGATCTTCCGCAATCTCCGTTTCTGTAAAGAAGATATTATCCGTTATCAGCCCGATACACTCATCCTCATCGATTATCCCGGTTTCAACCTGCGCATTGCGAAATGGGCACACCAGCATGGATTAAAAGTTATTTATTATATCAGTCCGCAGGTATGGGCCTGGAAAGAAAACAGGGTAAGAATGATGAAAGAGTGCATCGATAAGATGCTCGTCATCCTTCCTTTCGAAAAGGAGTATTTTAAAAATAAATGGAACTGGGAGGTAGAATATGTCGGCCACCCGCTGGTGGAAGTAGTAGAGAAGGCAGTTGCCAACGCAGAAGACAATCTCTCACCGGCAGGTAATAAACCTGTTGTGGCTTTATTGCCGGGGAGCCGCAAACAGGAGATCATGAAAAAACTGCCGATCATGCTGGAAGTAAGTAAATCATTTCCTGGTTACCAGTTTATCATTGCCAAAGCGCCTGCGGTTGAAGATACTTTCTATAATGAACTGCTGAAACCTTATGCGAATGTTTCCCATGTCTCCAACCAAACCTATAACCTGCTGATGCAGGCCAACGCAGCCCTGGTGACTTCCGGGACGGCGACACTCGAAACGGCTCTGTTTGGTGTGCCCGAAGTAGTATGTTATAAAGGGTCTCCGATCTCTTACCAGATCGCCAAACGCGTGATCAAAGTAAAATACATTTCATTGGTCAACCTGATCATGGATAAACTGGTGGTAAAAGAATTGATCCAGGATCAACTGACACCCGCTAATCTGAAAAAGGAACTCGATGAATTGCTGCTCGGTAAAGAAAGGATCGCACAATTGAAAACAGACTATACAGCGTTGAAGGAATTGTTGAGCCAGGGAGGACATGCATCGGCGAAAGCGGCCCGTTCGATCGTCGCCTTTATTTCAAAAGCTTGATGGCAAGAATGATCATGCAAATGATGAACATGATCAGGCTGATACGGTTGATGCCATGCATATAACCGATCCATTTGCTTTTTGGACGGTCCGGGTCTTTTTTGCGGAGATAAAGATATTCGGCCAGCTGTTTTAAAACTCCCATACTAAGATTACATTCTGTTAAGGAATTGGTTCATAAAGATAAAAAATAATGAACGGGATCATTCCGGAATCTCAAAATTATGGAATGGAGAAATTTCTTTGCAAATGATAAGTTCCTTCATTCCGGATTTCTAAATAATTTCTTCTTTCGGCGCAGAAATTAATAATCTGAAAACCCCAAACCTGCTTTTGCATGACAATCGGAGTTCTGAAAGAACCTTCTTCTGAAACCAGGGTATCGTTGCTGGCTGAAGCCGTCTCAGCATTGACAAAGAAAGGGATCACAGTATGGGTCGAAACCGGGGCCGGGGATAAGGCATTTTGTAAGGATGCCGACTATGAAAAAGCCGGCGCCCAGGTGAAAAGCCGTGGCGAAGTGCTTTCTTCTTCCCAGGTACTGTTATCTATCCATGCACCCGCATCATCCGAGATCGATCAATTGAATTCGGATGTACTCATCGGCGTTTACCAGCCTTTGTACAATACAGATACCATGAAGGACTGGGCATCGAAGAATGTAACCAGTTTTTCACTGGATATGCTGCCCCGCACCACCCGCGCACAAGCTATGGATGTGCTGAGTTCACAGGCCAATATCGCCGGGTACAAAGCTGTCGTTACCGCTGCCAATAGTTATTCAAGATATTTTCCCATGTTCATGACTGCTGCCGGAAGCATTGCTCCTGCCAAAGTACTGATCCTTGGTGCAGGTGTAGCCGGCTTGCAGGCCATCGCTACTGCCAAACGCCTCGGCGCTGTAGTGGAAGTGTTCGATACGCGCCCCGCAGTGAAAGAAGAGGTGATGAGCCTTGGTGCTAAATTCATCGAAGTGGAAGGCGCAGCCGATGCCTCCAAAGCAGGCGGTTATGCCGTGGAGCAAACGGAAGAGTACAAGCAAAAACAACAACAGCGGATCGCCGATAGCATCGCCAAAGCAGATATTGTCATTACCACGGCACAAATACCAGGTAAAAAAGCGCCGGTACTGATCACCGAAGAAATGCTCAAGGCCATGCGCAACGGTTCCGTGATCATCGATATCGCTGCCGTTACCGGTGGTAATACACCTTTTACAAAGAATAATGAAACAGTTCAATACAATGGGGTCAGCATTATTGGCAACAGCAGCCTGCAATCAACCATGCCCAGCGATGCCAGTAAAGTGTATGGAAAAAATGTCTCGAACTTTTTGCAACTGATCATCAATAAAGAAGGACAACTGAACCTCAACTGGGATGATGATCTCGTAAAAGGAAGTTGCATTACACATAGTGGTTCGATCGTGCACGAGAGAATGAAGGTAAACTGATGCCAGAATTAAAAAACGGAAATTCAAAGACCGGCATGGCTTTTTGAATTTCTTCTTTTGACTTTTTAATTTATACTAAATGGATTCTATATTAAGTTGGATACACGCAAACCAGCAGATCATCTATATCGTGATCCTGATGATCTTTGTCGGTATTGAAGTGATCGGTCGTGTGCCGAGCGTATTGCATACACCGTTGATGAGTGGCGCCAATGCCATTCACGGTGTGGTGATCATCGGGGCGATCATTGTCATGGGTAAAGCCGAAGAAGATAACTACCTCGCCCTGGTACTGGGTTTCCTGGCCGTGATCGTAGGTACATTGAATGTGGTGGGTGGATTTGTAGTGACAGACAGGATGCTCGAAATGTTTAAGAAAAAGAAGAAATAAAATTCAAATGCAAAATTAAAAAGTAAAATTTCAAAATAACATACCTGTTTTGACTTTTTATTTTTGACTTTTTAATTTTTACGAATGGAACTGAATATTCTCACCCTCTGCTATCTTATCGGATCGGTAACATTTATTCTCGGATTGAAAATGTTATCCAACCCTGCTACTGCCAGGAAAGGAAACCTGATCGCAGCAGGCGGTATGACCATCGCTATACTCGGTACTATCTTTTTATATACAGATGAAGAAGGCAACAAGCTGCATAACTATGGCTGGATCTTCGGTGGTATTCTTATCGGAAGCATCATCGGTACTTTATCCGCCAGGAAAGTGAAGATGACGGCCATGCCCGAGATGGTGAGTATGTTCAATGGTATGGGTGGTGCCTGTGCGGCATTGATCTCTATTGTTGAATTCAATCACCTGATGCACGAATCTGCCGATCAATGGACGCTTTATCCGCCTTTGTCTGGGTTGACAGAACCAACCGAATTAATTATTCCTGCCGGCAAGATCCTGATCATCTTATTGGGATTGATCATCGGTTCCGTTTCCTTTGCCGGAAGCATGATCGCCTGGGGCAAATTGAATGGAAAGGTGAAGGATTTTTCGTTTAAAGGACAACATATCTTCAATATCGTTCTATTACTGGCGATCCTCGGATTGGCCGGTTACCTTGTAAGCAGCATCAACGAAAGCAATGCACTTTTATTCTATGTGATTTTTGGATTGTCCATCTTATACGGTGTATTCTTTGTGTTCCCGATCGGTGGGGCCGATATGCCGGTGGTGATTTCCCTGCTCAACTCTTTTACCGGTGTAGCTGCCGCTTGCGGTGGTTTTCTTTATGATAATAAAGTAATGCTTACCGGTGGTATCCTCGTGGGTGCTGCAGGTACTTTGCTGACGATACTGATGTGTAAGGCCATGAACCGTTCTTTATTGAATGTATTGATCGGTTCCTTTGGTGGTGGTAATAAAGCTGCAGGCCCGGCAGGAAGTAAGGACCAGGGCACCTACAAAGAGATTTCGCTCAGCGATACGGCTGTCGTTATGAGCTATGCCCATAAAGTAATGATCGTTCCCGGTTATGGATTAGCTGTAGCACAGGCGCAGCATGCTTGTCATGAACTGGAAAAATTACTCGAAGAAAAAGGCGTAACGGTTAAATATGCTATTCACCCCGTAGCAGGACGTATGCCTGGTCACATGAACGTATTACTGGCGGAAGCTGATGTCAGCTATGAAAAGTTATTGGAAATGGAACATGCGAACGAAGAATTTCCAACTACGGATGTAGTATTGATATTAGGGGCCAATGATGTGGTGAACCCTGCTGCGAAAACAGATCCTTCTTCACCGATATATGGTATGCCGATCCTCGATGTGGAACTGGCAAAAAATGTGATCGTTAATAAAAGAAGTATGAAGCCGGGCTATGCCGGTATTGAGAACGATCTTTTCTTTCAACCCAAAACCTCGATGCTCTTCGGCGATGCCAAAAAAGTATTGCAGGACCTGATCAGCGAAATCAAGAATCTATAACATCTCCGTGGCCCTCTGTGTCTCCTCTGTGGCTCTCTGCGTATAACTCCGGGAGGAAGGTCTCTGATTAAAGTCTTATTCAGAATCTCTCTTACAAGAATTATACGCAGAGAGCCACAGAGGAGACACAGAGGACCGCAGAGTTATAGATGTCTTATCTTGCATACTTATCAATAATTGATTTGTATTGCAACTTCCTTCCTCTCTTATCAATTCATTGCAGCACACAAAAGGATTCGATCAGAAAGCTTTTGAGGAAATTCATTTGTCAGGCCAGCAAGTAACTTCTATCCGTCTCAATCCATTAAAGCCGGTTGATAAATTCCCCGGTTTTCCAACTCCGCTTTCCAGGATTCCCTGGTGCAGCCAGGGTTTCTATCTTGAAACACGACCTTCTTTTACATTCGATCCCTTGTTTCATTCCGGCTGTTATTATGTGCAGGAAGCCAGCAGTATGTTTCTCGAACAGGCGCTCCGGCAAACCGTTGATCTTACGCAATCATTAAAAGTCCTTGATCTGTGTGCAGCGCCGGGAGGAAAATCAACCCATCTGCAATCGCTGCTTTCCGAAGACAGCTTGCTGGTCAGTAATGAAACCATCCGTTCCCGCGCCAATATCTTAAAGGATAATATTATTAAATGGGGGAGCAATAATGTAATGATCACGCAGAACGATCCGTCGGATTTTACCAAACTGACCGGCTATTTCGATGTGATCGTAACAGATGCACCCTGCAGCGGCAGTGGTCTTTTCCGCCGAGACCCAGAAGCGATTGAAGAATGGAGCCTTAATAATGTACAACTCTGTTCGCAACGGCAGCAACGCATAATAGCCGATGTATTACCAGCTTTGAAAGAAGGAGGTATCCTGATCTACTCTACCTGTTCCTATTCGCAGGAAGAAGATGAGGATATTGTGAAATGGATACGTAGTGAATGGTCATCCGGTAAGTATAAGCTGGAGATCCGTCCGCTGGCTGTCAATACTGACTGGGGGATCGTGGCATCGGGTGGCGGCTATCGTTTCTGGCCAGATAAAGTAAAAGGAGAAGGATTATTTATGGCCTGTTTTCACAAAACAGGTGCAGGTGAAACAGCGCCACTGCGGATAAAAAATAAACCAACCACTCTTACCCGTGCAGAAACGGAGATCACCGCCAACTGGGCCAGGAAAGAAGGTTTTCATTTTATCAAACACCAGCAGACAGTATACGGCTGGCCGGAAAATGCTGTCAACGATTTCAGCTTTTTGTTAAATCAGTTGCGGGTCATCTATTCAGGTACAATTATTGGTGAACTGCTGCGGGATAAAATGGTGCCCGATCATGCACTGGCAATGAGCAAAAGACTACCGGATACTATTGGAAGGATACCAGTAAACAAAGACGAAGCGATCCAATATTTAAAAAGAAAGGAGCTGCAACCCGTGACTTCCGGCAAAGGATGGCAACTGGTAACTTACGAAGGGCAAATACTAGGATGGGTGAATGTTTTATCCAATCGCATCAACAATTATTACCCTAAAGAATTACGAATTTTAAAAGATGTTTAAACCGGCAAAAAACCACATCTTTGTAACCCAAAACTTTTGCCAATGAAAAAGTTTTTTATTCTTATCGTTCTTGCCGCTTTAACAGGTGTTACCCGCGCACAGGTAACTGAACTGATGATCAAAAAAGCGGAAAAAGGTTTGTACATCGAGCATACCGTTGCTCCCAAAGAAGGACTATATGTGGTCGGCAGGTTGTATAATGTCAATGCGAAATCCATAGCCGCCTATAATCATATCGACCTGAACAAGGGCCTGGAGATCGACCAGGTATTACGCATACCGCTTACCGATACCAATTTTACACAACGTTCCACTGCCGGCACACCCGTTTATTATAAAATAACTTCAGGTGATGGATTGTACAAGGTCAGCGGTGATTATAATAAGGTTCCACTGAAAAGCCTGCGTGACTGGAATGATCTTACTTCCGATAATATCCAGGAAGGCGCTAACCTGATCGTTGGGTTCCTGGTATCGAAGGAAATGCCGGCCTATATTGCCAGCAACCGTTTGAAAAAACAGGAACTGGCCAAACTTCAACAGGCAGAAACCGCCAAACAGGAAATGGCTGTCGTTAAGCAGGATCAACCTGTTGCCCCGGTAGAAACTGTCACTGATAAATCTGTTGTCAAAGAAGATAAACCGGTAGTGAAGGAAGAAAAGCCAGTCGTAAAAACAGAACCTCCTGTTACCAAACCAGCCGCCATCGATGTCGCATTGAATGATACGAAAGAACAGGAAACTCCTAAAACAATACCTGCTGTTGTCCGGGAAGATGTAAACACTTCTTCTGCCGAAACCGGGTATTTCAAATCTTCATTCGATCAGCAGGTAAAAGCAAAACCTGTTTCCAAAAATGCAACCGTCACTTCAGGTATTTTTAAAACCACCAGCGGTTGGCAGGATGCTAAATACTATTTATTGATAGATGGTGTATCTCCCGGTACTATTATCAAACTGGTCAATCCTGATAATAATAAAACCGTCTATGCAAAAGTATTGGGGGAAATGAATGGTATCCGCCAGAACCAGGGATTGGATATCCGCATCAGCAATGCTGCTGCTTCTGCACTCCGGGTAACGGATCTGGATAAGTTTATTGTGAAAGTGAATTATTGAATAAAGTAAAAAATCAAAAGGACTTGCTGCTACAGCAAGGCCTTTTGATTTTTTTACTTACTTAAGAGAATTTATACCCTCTCAGAAAATCTTCCACCAGCATTCTTTTCTTTCCTTCCAGTTGAATGTCCTTGCAATGGATATAACCGTTTTGGGAAGCAAATTTTAAATAAGTCTTCCCATCTGTCTCCCATTGACCGGGCGCTGAAACAGGAGTAGTTATTTCCTTTTCGCTTTTAAAGATTTTGATGGTCTTATCGCCGAGTTGGGTAAAAGCAGCAGGGTAGGGCGAGAGACCGCGGATCAGGTTGTGAATTTCATCCACTCCTTTCTGCCAATCGATCCGGCAGGTGTCGGTAAATATCTTTGGTGCGTGTTTCAGTGTTGTGTTGGAAGATTGCGGTGTTTCCTGCAACGAGCCATCTGCTAATCCTTTTACCGTTTTTACCAGTACGGCAGCGCCCAACTCTTTCATGGTATCATGTACTTCACCGGCCGTTTCGTTTTCTCCTATGGGAAATGATTTCTGCAACAGGATATTGCCCGTGTCGATCTCGTGTTGCAATTTGAAAGTAGTAACACCGGTTTCTTTTTCTCCATTGATTACCGCCCAATTGATCGGTGCTGCACCGCGGTATTGCGGTAATAATGATCCATGCAGGTTGACTGTTCCCAAACGCGGCATATTCCAGACTGCTTCAGGCAACATGCGAAACGCAACGACGATCTGCAGGTCGGCGTGAAGTGAACGAAGCTGTTCGAGAAAATCAGGATTTTTCAGTTTTTCGGGTTGCAATACATGCAAACCTTTTTCAACGGCATATTTTTTTACGGCGCTTTCTGTCATCTTCATGCCACGGCCTGCTGGTTTATCCGGAGCGGTGATTACGCCAACAATATTGTATCCTGCTTTTACCAATGCATCCAGCGAAGCCACAGCAAATTCAGGCGTTCCCATAAATACAATACGCAGCATTGCCAGCGACATATCGAATGTGGCCGGTCCCATATCTTTTTGTTTTACCTGAAATTCGATCATTGGTGCGAAGATAGGAAATGGTCAATAGTGAATAGTCAATAGTGAATAATGAATGGTAAGCTATGTGATACCTATGTACCTATGATCCTATGTGGTAAAAACTACGCCATACGGTTAACGTACTATATCTGCCCTGCGTAACTAACTACATAGGATCATAGGTACATAGATATCACATAGAAGTATGCCGATGATGGCAGTGGAGATTTATTGATCGAAATCTTCGTATAAAAGATATTTCTTCCTGATTTTTTTAAACTCGCTCAGCTTCGGCTCCCAGCTTGCACGGATCTGATCTTCAGATTTGCCCGCCCGTATTTGTTGCCAGAGATCATTATTGCCGGCCAGTTTATTGATAAACGCATCTTCCATTTTTCCCGATTTGGGTATAATGAAAAAACTATCTTTTTTCGGGAACAACCGGTACGCTTCCATCAGCCATTTCAATTGAATGCGGTTGTTTATCTTTTCCAGTGTTTCTTCTATAGTGCCGTGCAGGTTCCATCCATAGCATACTTCACCATAATGCTTGGAATTTTTCGCACCCTCATTCGGCTTCGGTGTAAATGCATAGAGATTCTTTGGCAGGCTGGGATCGCCAAAAACTTCAAAAGGCGTTGACGTTCCTCTTCCTTCACTCAATACAGTACCTTCAAAAAAGCAGGTAGAAGGATAGAGGTATACCGCCTGCATCTCCGGGAGATTGGGGGAAGGACGTACCGGTAACTGGTATCTGCTTTTATGTGTATAGTTCGTACACTTGATCACCTGGAAATGAAAGGCCGTATCACGGGAATTTTCAGCCACTCTATAATAATCATATTTCAGGTTGGCTTTTGCACTCAGCCATTTTTCACCCGCGATCATAAAAGCATACTCGGCCATCGTCATTCCATATACTACAGGTATGGGTTGAGGCCCGATTCCTGATTTATATTTCATATCCAGCACAGGTCCATCCACATAAAATCCATTGGGATTGGGTCTGTCCAGTAATAAAAGCGGTTTGCTGTTTTCAAAAGCAGCTTCCATGAAATATTGCAGCCCGAGAATATAAGTGTAAAAGCGGGCGCCTGCATCCTGTATATCGAATATCAGGATATCTATATCTTTCAGGTCTTCAGCAGAAGGAGCATGTTTGCTTCCATACAAAGAAATAACAGGGATACCGGTCTTTTTATCGATATAATTACTGACTGTTTCACCGGCATCGGCAGTACCGCGAAAGCCATGTTCGGGACCGAAAATAGCTTTAATATCCACACCCAGTTTGAGCAGTGTATCTACCAGGTGCGTAGAACCTACCATTGAAGTCTGGTTGGCTAAAATGCCAACCCGTTTACCTTTGATCATAGGAAGATATACGTTGATCCGTTCGGCTCCGGGGGTGATTTTTTTATTATCACCGGAAGCATTACCAGGCTGGCTATAGCAACTGGTAAAAAAAAGTAAACCGGCGAACCCGATCAATAAAAATTTCATATGCCCATGATATTATATTTCAAAATACGCAAAATCCCCTTCCCATGATCGTTGAAATATTTGAACGGTTGCATTGGCGATTTTGGGTTAACTTGCCACCGTAATGATTTAGTTTACTTAAACAATAATAATGAAACAGGTAAAAAGCGGCGATAAAGTAAAAGTTCACTATCATGGCAAACTGACCAATGGTGAAACATTCGATTCTTCGGAAGGTCGTGCACCTCTTGAATTTGAAGTTGGTAGCGGAATGGTGATCAAAGGATTTGATGATGGAGTGACAGGTATGGCGGTAGGAGATAAAAAAACAATTCATATTCCTTTTGCTGAAGCATATGGCGCACGTAATCCTGAAATGGTCATCGAAATGCCAAAGGATCGTTTCCCCCCGGATATGCAACTCGAACAAGGTATGCCGTTGATGATGAGTGATGGAAGCGGTCAGAATTTCCAGGTAACTGTGGTAGAGATCAAGCCCGAAAGCGTTACCCTCGATGCCAATCATCCCCTGGCCGGACAAGACCTGGTTTTTGACCTCGAACTGGTAGAAATTGTAGAAAAAAGCCCGCTGATCATTATGCCATAAGGCAGGCGGTCGTTGGCATTTATTTAGCTACATTTGAAGAGATAAGCCCCGGCCAACCCGGGGCATTTTTGTCGGAAAAATAGTTCCTGTAAAAAGGAGGACGAATTTTACAGGAAAAAATAAAAATCAAGTTCCATGTTTTCTGATTATACATTCACCGCAGCAGACCGGTTTTTACGATATGTGCGCATCGATACCCAAAGCGATCCGCAATCATCTTCTTTTCCCAGTACAGAAAAACAAAAAGAGCTCAGCCGCCTCCTGGCGGATGAATTGAAGCAAATGGGAATTGCGGATGCAGCTATGGATGAATGGGGATACGTGTATGGAACTATTCCGTCCAATACAAACAAAAAGGTTCCTGTCATTTGTTTTTGCGCACACGTAGATACGGCTCCTGATTGCAGTGGCGCCAATATAAAACCTGTTGTGCATAAAAATTACCAGGGAGAAGATATCGTATTACCCGACGATCCTGCCCAGGTATTGAAACTGGCGGAATATCCGTATTTACAAAAGCAATTGGGTAACGATATCATCACGGCATCAGGTCTCACCTTATTGGGCTCGGATGATAAAGCAGGGGTAGCGGAGATCATGGATTTTGTTCATTTCCTTACCACGCATAAAGAAGTAAAACATGGTGAAATAAAAATCCTGTTCACACCCGATGAAGAAGTAGGAAAAGGAACGGCCAAAGTTGACCTGGAAAAATTGGGCGCCCGTTTCGGGTACACATTGGATGGCGGAGAAGCCGGCAGCCTGGAAGATGAGACCTTCAGCGCCGATGGCGTACAGGTGATCATACATGGTGTGATTGCACATCCCGGTTATGCAAAAGGTAAAATGATCAATGCAATGAAGATCGCCGGCCATATCCTGGAAGCATTACCGAAAGACAGGTTATCACCCGAAAGTACAGAGGGCAAACGCGGGTTTATTCACCCGGTGCATATCGAGGGAATTGCAGAAAGATGTACGATCGATTTTATCATACGCGATTTTGAGACACCCGGTTTGCAAAAGAAAGAGGATTTTCTTCGCACACTGGTAGAAGAAACCATGCGCATACATCCGAATGCTTCCTTTGAATTTAAGGTCACGGAGCAATACCGCAACATGAAGGAAATTCTTACCCTTCATCCGCAGGTGGTGGAATATGCGAAGGAAGCGATCGAACGTACCGGACTGGAAGTAAAAACAGAAAGTATCCGTGGCGGAACCGATGGCAGCCGCCTTTCTTTTATGGGACTGCCTTGCCCTAATATCTTTACCGGCATGCAGGCAATTCATTCCAAACTGGAGCATGTGAGTGTACAGGATATGAATAAAGCCGTGGAAACATTGGTGCATCTCACACAGGTATGGGTGGAAAAATCATAAACCCTATGTGAAACCTATGTTCCTATGTGCCTATGTGGTGAATCTACGCCAGTCGGGCATAATACTACATCAGCATTGCGTAGTCTTACCACATAGGCACATAGGAACATAGGTTTCACATAGAGAGCCTTATAATTTGAATATGAAACTTGCCGTTTCAATCTTCCTCATTTTTATTGGTACCAGGATATCAGCACAAAGCCTGTTGCTCAACGGCGGTTTTGAAGATGTAAACACCTGCACGGAATACCATATCGAATGTGCACCGGAAGCATGGATCAGCAACGACAACGGGTTTAATAATTATTATAAAGATGTTAACCGCGCTCATTCCGGTGAATATTGCATGTCTGTGGAGGCAGGACACGCCACGAGGCCGTACG
The DNA here is from genome assembly GCA_946479615.1 of uncultured Bacteroidota bacterium. The sequence goes on from CAMLGR010000023.1 coordinate 17,760, forward strand.
ACCGCACTTTTATCCGCAGCCAGTTGGTATGCAGGTTAAAACCCGGTAATCGTTACCGGCTTGAATTTTTTATCAAATCTCCCCATCCCATACTCGATAGCATTGGTGTTTATTTCGGATCGATGGACCCCTTGCTGGAACGCAAACCCATTTCACGACTGGCGCCTACCTTGTTTTTGGCCGATGGCCCTAATGTATTTAAGAAGGATAGCAACTGGCAAAAAGCGATATTGGATTATACGGCTACCGGCAATGAAGTGTATATCACGATCGCCAATTTTTCACGGAATGATATTACCGGCAGTACAGGTATCAGCCGGCGTAATCACTTCTTTGTTTTTCTTGATGATATATCATTGGTGCCGCTTGATCCCCGGGAAAGGATCTGTGATAACTGGCAGCAGGTAAAAGAAGAAATCTATGACCAGAATGAACGTCACCAGTATTTGGATCGCGTGTTGCGGATGCGGCGCAGCGATTCTTTATACCGGAAGCTGATATTAAATCCCACCCATATCGTCATATCCGATACCTTATTATTGCCCGATGTATTATTTGCAACGGGGAAAAAAGAGTTGCAACCCGGCAGCTTTGCATTGCTCGATAGTTTTTGCCGGGTCATGGCAGGTAAACAAATCGATTCCCTGGTTATAGAAGGACATGCCGATAATACAGGAACGGAGGCCTTAAATAACCAGCTATCAGCCGCCCGGGCAGGAGCAGCCGCTGTTTACCTGGCACAGTGTGCTTCCTTTGTCCATGCTGCCGTGACCGTACGGGGATGGGGCAGCAGCCGGCCATTGGCCTCCAATGATACCCCTGCCGGAAGGCAACGGAACCGCCGGGTAGAACTGCTGGTTTATTTCAGGGAATAAGCCCTGATTGAAACCTCCTGGGTTCCCGTTTCTTCCCTTATCTTTATTCTTCAATCAAATCAACCAGCACATGGAAATCCTTTCGCAATATTGGTGGATCATCATTGTAGTCATTATCTTTTTCGGATCCTTCTTTTCTATCAACCAGGGGTATATCGGTGTGATTACCATGTTTGGTAAATACCGCCGGGTAGTACGTCCGGGTTTAAATATGAAAATCCCGATCCTGGAGACTTTGTCAAAAAAAGTGTCTATCCAGAACCGTTCTGTTGAACTGGAATTCCAGGCCGTTACACAGGATCAGGCCAATGTATATTTCAAAAGCATGCTATTGTATTCTGTACAGAATGAGCAGGAAGAAACCATCAAAAAAGTAGCTTTTAAATTCATTGCCGACAGGGACCTGATGCAGGCGCTGATCAGGACCATCGAAGGTAATATCCGTTCTTTTGTTGCTACCAAGAAACAGGCTGAAGTATTGGGTCTTCGTAAAGAGATCGTGGAATATGTAAAAGAACAGGTGGATCATTCACTCGAAAACTGGGGGTATCATTTGCAGGATCTGCAGATCAACGATATCACATTCGATAAAGTGATCCTTGATTCCATGAGCAAAGTAGTAGCCAGTAACAACTTGAAAGCAGCAGCGGAAAATGAGGGCCAGGCATTGCTGATCACCAAGACCAAAGCCGCCGAAGCCGATGGTAATGCGATCAAGATATCTGCCGAAGCAGAAAAAGAGGCAGCGAGATTGCGCGGACAGGGCGTGGCATTATTCCGCAAGGAAGTAGCTACCGGTATGACCGAAGCAGCAGAACAAATGAAACTTGCTAATCTCGATACCAATGTGATCCTTTTCAGCATGTGGACAGAAGCGATCAAGAACTTCGCCGAATATGGAAAGGGTAACGTGATCTTCCTGGATGGCAGCCCCGATGGAATGGAGGGGACCATGAAACAGATCCAGGCACTGATGATCAAACAGGCGGGGACGAGCGGTAAATAATTTATAATTCAAAATTCAAAAGTAAAAATTCAAAATGCCTTACTACTGTAGTAAGGCATTTTGAATTTTTACTTTTGAATTTTGAATTATCCCGGTGATTGATAGCAGAGGCACTTTCTCAACCTGTTAAAGAACTCTAAAACTTAACTTCCTGTACAACGTGGCATTGTTTTTTCCGTTCATTGCAACGTAGCGCCTTGTTTGGACAGTATACGGCGCTGAAAACCTCAAAAAAGCGACATTATTGTTATTCAGGGCTGTTGATAATATACAAAAAGAGAATCCTCGGTCTTGTCTTACATTTACGCACCTAAAAGAAGATAAACTATGTTTGACCTTTTACAGATCTCTGATTCATTGAGTGGAGCTGCACAGGCAGGAATAGCTGCAGGAAAGGATGAAACGATTCGTTTTTTCGATCTTATTTACATGGGTGGCTGGATCATGATCCCCCTGGGATTATTACTCCTGCTCACTGTTTATTTCTTTGCAGAGCGCCTGATCGCGATCAGGCAGGCATCGAGACTGGACCAGAATTTCATGAATATCATCCGCGATCATATCGTCAGCGGTAATGTGGGCGCGGCCCGTTCTTTTGCCAGGAATACCAATAACCCCGTGGCGCGCATCATTGATAAAGGCATACAACGTATCGGCAAACCGATCGACAGTATTGAAAAAAGCATGGACAATGTCGGTCAGCTGGAAATGTATAAACTGGAGAAGAACCTTGCTGTATTATCATTCATTTCAAAAGCAGCACCGATTTTCGGGTTCGTGGGAACACTGATCGGGCTGATGCAATTATTCTCCAACATCCATAAAGCAAATGAAGTGGAGATCGGTGTTATTTCCCAGGGTATCTATACCAAACTGATCACCTCTATCAGCGGTCTTGTTATCGGGTTGCTGGCTTACCTGGCCTATAGCTACCTGAATTCGCAGATCGACAGAACGGCCAACAAAATGGAAGCCGCTTCCTCGGACTTTTTAGATGTATTACAAGAACCTACACGTTAAACCCAGCGAATGAAGTTCAGAAAAAAGCATAGAGAGCAGTCGGAGGTCTTTACCGATTCATTGAATGATATTCTTTTCATTCTGCTGATGTTCTTTTTGATCACGACGACGATGGCAAATCCGAATGTGGTCAAGGTAAATAATCCACGCGGCACCAAGGATACAAAAGCCAAACAGAATATTGTTATTTCTATCGATAAAGGACAGCAGGTGTATTTGTCACAACAGCCTATCGACATCAATTATATCGATACCATTTTGAAATCGGAGGTCAACCGCTTACGCAAATCGCCTACCGATACTTTATCTGTTGTGGTCAATGCAGACACGATTTCCTATTATGGCGAAGTCTATCGCGTGATGCAGGCTGCTAAAAGAGCCGGCGCGAAAGTGGTGGCGGTGGTGAAATAATTCATAATTCTTAATTAAGAATTATGAATTGAACGCCTTCACCATTCTTTCCTTTCCCTGTATATCTTTTTTTATTTCTGTATGATAGTCTTTTGATTGAAAGAGATCCATTACTTCTTTTCCCAGGCTCTCATGTATCTCCATGTAAATGCTTCCGCCGGGATTCAGATGATCCTTCCCAAACTCCGCCAGGGCCTTGTAAAACAGCAGGGCGTCATTATCGGGAACGAAGAGGGCGGTGGATGGTTCGTATTTCAATACATTCTGCTCCATCTGTTCCTTGTCTTTTTCAGGAACATAGGGAGGATTGCTGACAATGATATCGAAAGAAGACAACCGGTGCCATTGCGATGGATCTAAAAAATCCATTTGGGATAAATGAATAGCGGCTCCCAATGTATCTGCATTCCGTTGAGCAGTTGCCAAAGCCGGCTGGCTGATATCCACACTCCATACATCCGCTTTTCCCAATCTTCTTTTCAATGCTACAGGTATAGCGCCACTACCTGTGCCGACATCCAGTATAGATAAAGTATCGATGGGAAACCGGCAATTGGTTATGATCCATTCTACCAGTTCCTCTGTTTCAGGCCGGGGGATCAATACATTATTATCTACATAAAACTTCAGCCCGCAGAACCAGGCTTCATTTAATACATATTGTATGGGTTCATGTGTCAATAGGCGTTGCAGGTATTCTTCCAGCCGGGTTATTTGTCCGGGTGACAATACTTTTGAACGATAGCTGATGCGATCTGTTTTTTTGATGCCGGCCAGGTGTTCCATCAACCAGTCGCTGATCGTAGCGGCTTCCCCTTCTTCATAGATCGTTTCCAGGCGATCAATACTATATTTCCCTGCTTCCTGTATCGTCATAGCGGCAAACTTAATTCATTTACTTTTGCGGCGTATGATTCCTCAAGAGGGCACTGGTGGCCGGAGTGATATCACTCCTGAAATATGGATGCAGCGTTGTCTCGAACTCGCTCAACTGGGTGCAGGCCATGTAGCGCCTAATCCTATGGTTGGTGCTGTGCTGGTACACGAAGGCCTCATTATCGGCGAAGGATATCATCAGCAATATGGCCAGGCGCATGCCGAAGTCAATTGCATCGCCAGTGTTAAAAAAGAAAATGAACATCTCATCCCGCACTGTACGATCTATGTTTCGCTCGAACCCTGTGCACATTATGGGAAAACACCTCCCTGTGCCGATCTCATTATCAAACATAAAATACCACGTGTAGTGATTGGCTGCCGCGACCCTTTCAAACAGGTCGATGGGAAAGGGATCGAAAAATTAGAAAAAGCAGGTATTGAAGTAATCACGGGTGTACTGGAAAAAGAATGCCGGGAATTAAACAGGCGTTTCTTTACCTGGCACACAAAACACCGTCCTTTTATCATCCTGAAATGGGCGCAAACCGCCAATAATATGATCGCTGCTGATGGTAAAGAACGTTTACTGATCAGTAATGAATATACTAACCGGCTGGTACATCGCTGGCGAAGCGAGGAAGCAGGAATACTAATCGGCCCCAATACTGCTTTATCTGATAATCCGGAACTGACCACCCGTTTATGGAAAGGACCTTCGCCGGTGAGGATGGTGATTGACATGGATCTTCGCTTGCCATCTACCCTTAAATTATTCGATGGAAAAAGCCGCACGATCGTATTCAATGGAATCAAACAGGAAGAGCAGGGCGCTATAAAGTATTACCGGTTGATAAAAAACGAAGAACTGGTACCCCAGTTAATAAAAGCGATCCATGCATTGAATATCCAGAGCGTGATCGTGGAAGGAGGCGCCCGGTTGTTACAATCTTTTATCGATGCAAAAGCCTGGGATGAAATAAGAAAAATAACCAATCCCGGATTGACAGTATCCCCCGGGATAGCGGCACCAGTTATAACAGGGGCAATAAAAATAAACGAATCGGAATGCCAGGAAGATGTGGTGGAGATGTTCAGGCAGGGGAATTAGGTGTTAAGTGTTAAATGTTAGATGAGACGTTAACTATTTTAGGAACAGTCCACACCTAAAACCCAACACACCCAGTGCCCAGCACCAGGAGAGATACTATTATAATAACAATGGACTACTACAATACCATCGAGCAGCCTTCACAGGCGGAATTTAAGGACAGGGGCAGTAAGTTTATCGCGTATGTACTTCCGCTTAGCGATGTCAATGATTTCAAAGAAAAGCTGGCAGGTATAAAGAAAGAGCATCCCAAGGCAACTCATCATTGTTTTGCTTACCGCCTGGGTATCGATGGGCTTATTTACCGTGTCAGCGATGATGGCGAGCCATCTGGCTCTGCCGGTCGTCCTATCCTTGGCCAGATCGATAGCAAACAGGTCACCAATACCGGCATCGTAGTGGTGCGTTATTTCGGAGGTACTTTATTAGGTGTACCCGGACTTATTCATGCGTATAAGACAGCGGCTGCATTAGCCTTGCAGGTGACACCTTATGTACAGAAACAAGTGCTGGTGAACTACCGCGTTCAATTCGATTACACACAAATGAACGAGATCATGATGATCATAAAGCGGTTCGATTGCAGCGTACTCGGACAGGAAATGAACCTCTTCTGTTCGCTCCAGGTGGGCATTCCTAAAAACAGGCAGGAAGAAGTTTTATACCAGTTAAAAGAAAGAAGAGGAGTGGAAGTGGTGAAAATCTGATTCCTTAAAAATATGGTTATCATTCAACTACAGGGGTTTGTTGCTTATATGCCGGAAACCGCTTATACAAACCTGCATGGTTTATAGACCCTGGCATTCCTTCCTTTGAATAGCTCATTCTGGGATGACGCAAATTGCCTTAAAATTGTCCCGGATACACTTATCCGGGTGCGTTAACGGTCGTTTTCGAAAAACTACCTGTACCCTAAAAGTGTTATTACGAAAAAATAGATGTTGAAACATGAAACTTCCCGCGATTTGTAAAGAAATGTTATTTTAAGTTGGCAAAGAAAGCGGTCATGATATACTTTTATTCAGTCGATATCCATGAAACAAACCAGATTCAAATCCGAAGAAAACCAAAAATCCAAAATCCGGGAAACACCGGAAATCCAAAGATCCAAAAAACCAAGTATCCAAAATCCGTTGAATGACCAGGTATCCAAATCCGTGATTAACCGGCCCGTTTCGAATCCAAACCCAATGAATGACCAGGCGTACTCTCACGTAACCTCTTATTAAAACCGTACATTCTTAAACGCCTTGGAAGGTTGTCTGAAAAGACAACCTTCTTTTTTTGGTGCCTGCTTCAGCGATGCACATCATATACTGATGCCGGGACCGCCTTTTTAAGTATGTCAAGCTCTTCCTGGCTGAAAGGGCTCATATCACCATTGCCAATTACATCTTCCAGTTGCTCCGGGGTCCTGATGCCTGTGACAGCCGATGTAACAGCCTTATCAGACAGGACAAACTGTACCGCAGTTTGTGCTAATGTTCGTTGCCCTGCAACTTCCTTAATGGCCCTGGCTGCCGTCTCTGCTTCAGTTGCCGGATGATCGAGGTAAGCGGCAGCTGGTTTGCCGGCTAATAGCCCTTTTGCAAGACTTCCTCTTGTCAATACCCCGATATTATGGTGCGCCAGCAGTGCCAGGCATTCTTCTTCAGGTCTCCTGTCCAGCAAACTGTATTGCATCATCACACTTATAATATCCGATCGTTTGATAAACTCCCTTATTACATTCGGGCGGATGGAAGAAATGCCATAATAACGGATCTTTCCCTGTTGTTTCAATTGTTCAAATGCTTCGATGGTCTCATCGATAGGATCATCGATAGTACCGCCATGCAGCTGGTATAAATCGATATGATCTGTTTGTAACCGTTGCAGGCTTTTTTCAGCACAGGATAAAATATATTCTTTACGTGGATTCCAGTCCCACCCGCTGCCATCGCTTCGCCATTGATTACCGGCTTTGCTGGCAATGATCACGTCGTTCCTTTTTTGTTTCAGGATTCTTCCCAGCATTTCTTCATTCATTCCATGCTGGTACAGGTCTGCCGTATCGAAAAAATTGATACCATATTCAATGGCCTTATGCAGTAATACAGCATTGACGTTTTCATTTTCCTGTAATGACATACAGCCAAAACCAATGCGGCTGATCTCCAGCGTGGATTCCCCTAGTTTTTGATAAAGCATCTTGTAAATTACTTAAATATGTATGCCTGTGAGAGGTAAGTGTTATTATCTACAGGCGCTCTTTTTTCAAAGATAAGCAACGCAATTAGGTAGATGCCCTTATTGCAGGGGCTAAATAAAAGTCCAATCTTTAGTAAACCACTATCCACTATCCAAAATGAAGAATCATGAATGCCACCATTATCCCTGGAAAACCAGACCTGCAATTGCAGGATATTACCCACTACAATTTAACCGATGCCGGCAGCGAACAGGATTTCAGGGCTCTTGCCGAATTAGCTGCCTTCACCTGTAATTGCCCTGTTGCCGCCATCAGCTTTGCGGGTATTAAACACCAATGGTCATATACCAAAAGCCATACCTCCGCCTGCCAGGCGCCTGTGCATGACCTGTTTCATGCCGCCGCTTTATCACCCAACGAAGTATTGGTTGTTACAGATATTGAAAACGACAAGCGGTTTAGCCATGCCCGGCTAAACGAAAGTTATAACAGCATTTTATTTTATGCAGGAACGCCAATTGTTACTTCTGCCGGTCTTGTAGCCGGTAGTATTTTTGTAATGGATACATCACCCAGGGAAAGTTTTACGAAACAGCAGCGAAAGGCATTGAAATCCATCGCGAAGCTGGCACTGCGTTTACTTGAACTGAATGTGGCCAACCGCCTGGTGATTCAACAGGCAGAAGGCCTGATTGAAGAAGAGAGGAAGCTGGCGCGTCTTGCTATATCCGAACAGGAAGCTGAAAAAGGATTGATCGCACATAAACTACAGGAAAGTTTTGCGCAAACGCTGGCCGCCACCAAACTATACCTCGAATTTGCGGAAGAATCAAGTGGTCATAAGGACCAGTTCATTCACAAAGGATTGGAGAACATTTCTGCCGTTATCGATGAAATAAAAAATCTGTGTCATACCATGGTGCCTACCACGCTTGGTAATGCCAATCCTATCGAATTATTGGAAGATATGGTAGCCGAATGGGAGACAAAGAATAATATCTATATTGATTTTATCTGCGGCGCCAATCTCGGCAGTGTAGATGGAGAGATCGGGCTGGCGCTCTTTCGTATTATTCAGCAGCAGTTGAAACTGGCCGCCTATTGCAATGCCGCTAAAGCTGAAATTACCATTATGGAAAAAGAAGGCATCGCTGTTTTTTTTAGTATGACGGATATGAATTTTGCCGATGCCGACCCCCGGAAAGAATTATTCATCAATAATATCAATACCCGTGTAGCCATGATCAATGGCCAGATGACGGTTGACAGCAGTTTGGTGGATCATGATGTAATGGTGATTAATATACCGGGTAAATAAGAAATAAGGAACAAAAAATAAGGAATGAGAAAGCAGCTGTACCCAGGTTGCTACTTTCTCATTCCTTATTTTTTGTTCCTTATTTCTTATTCCCGTTCCTGGTCTCTCGAAAAAATCAACGCACTATACGGCGCAATATTGATCCTGGCCGAATAATGACCTTCTTCACCGGGATGACATTCCAGTGTTTCTGTGTCATAGGCAAATTCATCGCCGAATGCCGGATCATAACCTTTCCAGTCACTGTTGAAACGGATCTTCCATCATCCTTCTTCCGGGAAAGGAATGATGAAATCAGTATGCGTTTTATCAGCCAGGTTGACGACAATGACAGTACTGTCTTTCGGTCCTCCTTCGTCCCGGCGCTGCCAGGCAATGATCTTTTCTGTATTATCGGTATAAAGGATTTTTGTTTCCTGTCCTGTTAACCCTTTGGTAACACCCTGCCGGTTGATACGCAGGTTGATCAGGTCGCGGTACAAACGCGAGATCCCTTTAAAAGTGCTGGCTCTTGACCAATCGACAGGATTGGTATCGGAGAACCATCCGTCTTCCAGCAATTCCTGTCCCTGGAAGATCATCGGCACACCCGGTGATGTAAATGTAATGACGGCTCCCAGCACCGATCTTTTCTTCGCAAACCAATTGCTGGTATCGCCGGGAGAAATTTCCTGCGGCACTCTTGTCTTGCCATTGGCAATCTCATCATGCGATTCGGTATAGATTACCCGCTGGAAAGCATCGTTATTGTAATACATCATGATAGACTTCGACAATTCATTCATGTCACGTTCGCTGTCTTCCGGGGCTGCCAGTATCGCTCTTACCGGGTGCACAAAAGCCGCATCCCATTGGGTGCTGAATCCTTCACCGCCTTCGCTTTGTGGTTTGGTGATCCACTCATTGCATTTCAGATCTTCCGCGATAATGATCTTCCAGGGAAATCGTTCCTTTACTTCCTTATTGATCCATTGCATCAGGCTCCAGCCATCAGGAATATCATCCATCGGGTTCATATCGCCATTTACATTGCGTACATACGCAATAGCATCGGTACGTAACCCATCGGCATGGTATTCCTCCAGCCACATCAAAGCGTTGTCACGGATATATTGCCTTACTTCTGGACGGCCATAATCAGGTCTTGAATCACCCCAGGGCGTTTTCTTTCGCCAGTCCTGGTAAAAATAAATACCGCCTCCATCGTTTTCACTCCAGCCATCGAAGCGCCAGAGATCAAGATCGCCGGGACCAAAATGATTGTATACAATATCAAGGATCACAGCGATTCCATTTTTATGCGCTTCATTCACCAGTTTTTTAAATCCTTCCACGCCGCCATATTCTTTTTCGATGGCAAAAGGGTGGGAGGGATTGTATCCCCAGGAGATCGCCCCGGGAAATTCGATCGGCGGCATGATTTCGATCGCATTAATACCTAATTCTTTCAGGTAAGGAAGTTTTTCAATGATGCTGTAAAAAGTGCCGGGTTTATCTTTCTCCTTCCTGTTAAAAGTGCCAACATGCATTTCATAGATGGCCAGCTCGTTCCAGGAAGGTGTTTTAAAACCGGCATCGCTCCATTCAAATGCCGGATCAATGATCACGGAATTACCAAAAGAACCACTGATCTCTTTTGCATACGGGTCATTCCTGTACAATTTACCCGCGTCGGTATCGAGTATATATTTATATTGCTCACCGGCTTTGGCAGTATTGATATCGATTGCCCAATAACCATTTCCTTCTGCTGTCATTTCATGACTGTTATCCGACCAGTTATTAAATTCGCCGGTCACGAATATTTTTTTAGCATGAGGCGCCCATACTCTGAAGAATACACCGTTGCTGTGGAGAATACTCCCCATTCCGGCAATTTGTACGGGCTGTTCACCTGTTGTGACAGGTTTATTTGCAGTAGTTGACATAAAGAGGGGTGTAATTTACTACCAGTAGGAACAAAAGTATGCCAGTTCCTGGGTTTCGCGCAAAGACGCAAAGAATTCAGGTAAGGAGATAAAACGAAGGAAGCAAAATACGAAGTGAGAAGCCATGTTGATGGTTATTATTTTTTACCACATAGGATCTATGTGTGTATTCTATGTTTCTATGATCCTATGTGGTAAAAAACTAATGAGGAACAACCCCGTATTACTCTTTATTTTACAACACCATTCAACTGGTCCTTCCGCACATAGATCTTTGAATTGATCACCTCGAGGGTTTTTATAAAATCAGCGTTGCTGATATGCAAACGGTAAAACGTTTTGTTACGGGTACTGATCCTTGTCGTTGCCATGATCGTATAACCAGGAAAGGTTTTATTGATCAGTTCTTTTATCTCTGCCGGGCTATCATTCTCTTTATAATAGCAGGAACTGGCAATAAACCGTCCGCGATCATCATAAAAAGCATCGCTCCTGTTTCCTTCGCTGGTAAAACGTGCCAGGTAACCACCATCTATCTTCAGCCAGCTGGCATCGGTAATATGACCGAATTCTTTCATGAAATGACGGGCCGCGTGAATATCGACTTCATTCAATCGTAAATACTTTTCGTGGTTGACCTTATTTTTATAAAGAGTTGAACTGCTGTCATCCTTTCGGGAATGCAGGGGAGAAGCATGAAGAGAAGGGGCAAGACTGATGCCTGTGATAATGGCAATCAATGTCAGTACCGGGGCTTTCATAATAAACGATTTATGGTAAGCGGCTGTTATCAGGAATCTGCTTCTTCCATAACGGGCGAAAAATAGTTATAGTATAAGGGTGCTATGAAATTAAGACTTAAAAGCTATTTTTGATTATCTAATAATTGTTGCTGGCTATATCAATATTTATTTCAGAAAGCGACTGCTTACTTTCAACTCTTTGCTTCCTGCTTCATAAGTATAAAATCCTTCGCCTGCTTTTACACCTAATTTACCTGCAGTTACCATATTTACGAGTAAAGGACAGGGGGCATATTTGGGATTACCAAAACCTTCATGCAATACATTCAGTATGGAATGACATACATCCAGGCCTATAAAATCGGCTAACTGCAAAGGTCCCATCGGATGAGCCATACCCAGTTTCATCACCGTATCGATCTCTTCCACACCAGCTACACCTTCGTATAAGCTATAAATGGCTTCATTGATCATGGGCATCAGGATACGGTTGGCAATAAAACCAGGGTAATCATTCACCACACAGGGAACCTTTCCTAATTTTTTACTCAGCTCAACGATAGCAGCAGTTATTTCTTTATCCGTCGCATAGCCGTTGATGATCTCTACCAGCTTCATTACCGGTACAGGATTCATAAAATGCATACCGATCACTGATCCGGGCCGCTTGGTAACGGCAGCTATTTTAGTAATAGAGATCGAAGAAGTATTGCTGGCCAGGATGCAACCTGCGGGTGCCGCTTCATCGATCTGGCGGAAGATTGAAAGTTTGAGCTCTGTATTTTCAGTAGCTGCTTCCACAACAAGTTGTGAATCTTTAATGCCTGCCATGCTGGTCATAGGAATAATATTCTTCAGTGTGGCAGCTTTTATTTCTTCTGTGATGGTAGCCTTGCTTAATTGCCGGTCGAGATTTTTTGTAATGACCGTAATGGCTTTATCGAGTTGAGGTTTGGATACATCCACCAGGTTAACTGTAAACCCGTTTTGTGAGAAGACATGTGCAATGCCGTTACCCATTGTTCCGGCGCCAATAACAGAAACCGTTTGAATCATAATTTTCATATTTTAAGCTGGGCGCAAGATAGGAAGGATTGTCTGAACCATCATTTGTGGGATTGTTGGGATTAATAGGAAACAGGAAGTGTATGAAAACAACAAGGGGTATAAAGTTGTAATACTTTATACCCCTTGTCAATAGTATGATTTTAGTTAGATGTTTATTCCGGTAAATCCCAGCAATCCCACAAATCATGGTTCAGACTTACTTATTCTTAAAATCCCCTCTCTTCCACGCCTGTATAAAATCGGCCCAGGCAGCAGGGTTGAAGATATTCATGGGTGGGGTCTGTCCCTGGTAGGTAGCGCGGTTGGCTATTTTGTTGAATTGAATACGGGTGGCTTCGCCTCCATCTCCCGGCACTGATTTCAACAGGGCGCGTCGGGTGGCTTCACTGGTATTCCGGCGGGCTATTTCAATATTATCGTCCGGCACTTTTGCATTTACAAAATCACGGGCAAACTGCTCGGGTGAGGGCCTGGGTTTAATAATGGTAGCAGGAAGATAAACAGTATCTTTTACCATCAACTGGATAACGCTGTACTGGTTGCCCTCCAGGTTGCGGGGAATGGCAACTGTTTTGGGCTTGTAACTTACGTGGGTGAATTCGATTTCATCACCTTTTAATACCACGATGGAAAAAACCCCGTCATCGTTGGTCAGGGTTCCCCGGTTCTGACCCTTGATGGTCACACTGACTGCGGGGATGCCTTCCAGGCTGTCGGCCGTCATGATAACGCCATATAACTGCACTACGGAATCACGGGCTGTTTCAAACTGCGCATGGGCAGCGGCGGGTACCAGGAAAGCAGCAATCAGGAGGTGTTGTAAAATTTTCTTCACAGCATCAAAAATAAAGACAAGTTGCTTATTTTCTGAAACATTTTGCCCCTCATAATGGTTAACTTTGCATCCTCATTTACATTTTAACATATTGCTCTGAATATGACCAAAGAAAAAGTACTGGAAGCATTAAGCAACGTGCAGGAACCTGACCTCGGAAAAGATATTGTGACGCTCAATATGGTGCAGGATATCGAGATCGAAGGGAGCTATGTTTCGTTTACCGTGGTGCTCACCACGCCTGCCTGTCCCCTGAAAGACATGATCAAAAATGCCTGCATCAATGCAATAAAGCTATTGGTCGATAAAAATGCTACCGTCAACGTTAAATTCAGTTCGCAAACGACTACCAAAAGAAATGACCCGGGCACAGTTTTGCCCAATGTAAAAAATATTATTGCGATAGTAAGCGGCAAAGGTGGAGTAGGGAAATCCACGGTGGCTGCCAATCTCGCACTGGCACTTGCACAGGGTGGCGCAAAAGTAGGATTGATGGATGCCGATATTTATGGTCCCAGTGTGCCGATCATGTTTGGAGTAAGAGGCGAACGGCCCCTGATGGTAGAAATGCATGGCAAAGGAATGATCGTACCCCTGGAAAAATATGGCATCAAACTCATCAGTATCGGGCTGCTTGTGGATGAAAAAAGCGCCGTGGTATGGCGTGGCCCGATGGCCAGCAGTGCGATCCGCCAGTTTGTAACCGATGTTTATTGGGATGAACTTGATTACCTGGTGGTAGATATGCCTCCGGGTACCGGCGATATACATCTTACCCTGATGCAGACAGTTCCTGTTACCGGCACCGTGATCGTAACCACGCCACAGGAAGTGGCGCTGGCCGATGCAAAAAAAGGGATTGCGATGTTCGGACAGGCACAATTGAATGTACCTGTGATCGGGCTGGTAGAGAACATGAGTTATTTCACGCCGGCTGAATTACCCGATCATAAATATTACATCTTCGGAAAAGAAGGCGGTAAACGATTGGCCGCCGAATATGATCTTCCTTTCCTGGGGCAGATACCGCTTGTACAGGGCATACGGGAAGGCGGTGATGCCGGTACTCCCGTTATGCTCAGCGATGATGCAATTACTAAAAAAGCATTTGAAGGATTTGCAGCGCATGTAGTGAGAAGTATTTCCATGCGTAATGCGAATATCGGGGCGGAAAGGGTTAGTGAGCTGGTTTCCTGAGGGAAGATCAAAATTAAAGACCAGGACCCTGGCAAAACCTTACTGATCAGCTCACGATCAGGTTTCCGGCGGTATTCCCGGCAAGCCGCAGCAGTTGTATAAATGCCGCTTTGCCGCTTCCAATCCTCAGCAGGACAGGCAATGACCTGATTTTAATGCTGACTTTTTCCGGGTGCGTTACCAATGCTAACTGCTTGTATTGCAGGCTGGACAAGCTTTCCGGCAGAATGGTTGCCAGTCTGTAAGACGTTAAACCTATTGCATATTTAAAAAACGGGTATTATGTTTATGTAAATTTACGTGATGCTCCCGATGGATTTTACGAAGTAAACCGGGCATTACGTTTTAAAATTCGTACAATGAAAAACTATTCAGCCTTCGCAGGGGTATCCTCCTGCATCAATCAATCCCTTATAATATATTATTGACGCTGTATTATAATACAATGAAAGGCTTTTGCGTTTCATTCCTGCGAATCCTATGTTAATTGACCAGTATGACCAGCAAGACAAGTAAATTGAAATTCCGTATCACGAGGTTAGGCCTGCCTATCTTCATACTTGCATTGGCTACTATCATCTTTCTCAAACTTATCGAAAATAAAAGCGTTGATAGTCTTGTCGAGAATAATACGGGTCTGCTGAATGAACTTGAATCACAAAGTCGCTTTCAGCGGATAGAGAATGATATTGCTACCGTAGAGACTTCGCTCCGGTCGATGATCACATCTCATGACAGTTCAAGAGAACCTGTAATCCGTCAGCGGATGGATATTGTCGAAGAAGAAATGAAGGAGATTGAATCGGCGCAGTACATGGCCGATGATAATAATTCCGCTTTTCAAAAACTCGCCAACCTTTTTTCGGAAAAAATTACATTGCAAAAGATTGTCCTCAATACCTATAAAAAAGGGAATGAAGCAGAAGCCGGTAACCTGATCAATTCCACGCGCAACCGCGCGCTTCGTGATAGTATTACTTTCGCGGCATCCCAACTGATCCATGCACATACACTTACTTCGGCCGAGATCATCGAATCCATTCGCAGGGATGGAGAAGATGTGCATATGCGCAGTATCGCCCTGACCATCGCCACCTGTATCAGTTGCCTGTTGATCTGCTGGTATCTTTTCCGTAAGAAAAGACAAAGTGAAGCCTCCGAAAAGAAAGTAAAAGCCGCCGCTTCAGTAAAAGAAAACTTCCTGGCCAATATGAGCCACGAGATACGAACACCTTTGAATGCCATTATAGGGTTCACCAATATCCTGCAAAAAACAACACTGGATTCGCAGCAGCAAAAACATATCCAGATCATCCGGTCTTCCGGCGCCAATTTACTTTCCATTGTAAATGATATTCTCGATCTCTCCAAGATCGAAGCCGGGATGATGCGTATTGAAGAAGCACCTTTTCGTGTGCATGATGTGATGGGCGCTGTAGAACAAATGCTCGGGCCACGTGCGGAAGAAAAGAATCTCAAACTGATCGTAAAAGTAGATGCAGAAATACCGGAAACGATATGCGGTGATGCGGTCCGCCTGACACAGATCGTTGTCAACCTCGTTTCCAACTCCATAAAATTTACAGAAGAAGGCGGTGTCTATGTAAGAGTAACGCCGTTTAAAATAACGCCTGAATCGGTTTGCCTCGAAATTCATGTACGTGATACCGGTATCGGTATACCACGCGAAAAGCAGAAGTTCATCTTCGAGCGTTTTGAACAGGCTGAAGCCGAAACAACAAGACGGTTTGGCGGAACGGGTCTTGGTTTATCCATCGTCAAACATCTTGTTGACCTGCAAAATGGTTCCATCACACTGAACAGTGAAGTTGGATATGGTACCAGTTTCCTTGTTGAATTACCTTATAAAACCACTAACGAAGTTGCTGCACCGGCAACTTCAACCAAAATCAATCATAATTTATTTCCTATGAACAAGAAATCCAGGATCCTTGTTGCAGAAGATAATATCATGAACCAGCAACTGATCAAACACCTGTTAAAACACTGGGGTTTTGAATTTGATCTTGTTGGCAATGGCTTGCTGGCCGTAGAAGCATTGAAGAAACAAGAGTACAACCTGGTACTGATGGATATCCAGATGCCGGAAATGGATGGTCATACTGCTACACGGATGATCAGGGGCGAATTAAAATCGGCTATTCCTGTTATCGCCATGACTGCGCATGCTATGGCAGGAGAACGGGAAAAATGTATCAGCAGCGGTATGAATGATTACCTGTCCAAGCCGATCAATGAAGAAGTATTGTATGGGCTTATTGTAAAATATTCGGGAACGGTTTCCCAAGAGCCTTCGGCTCCTGAATTCAAAGGTCGTGTGATCGATCTGAAATATATTGAAAGCGTATCGGATGGTGATGAACAATTGAAAGAAGATATGATCCGCCAGTTTGTAAAAACCATTCCCGGTAATATCCTTTCCCTGGAAAAAGCGATCGATGAAAAGAACTACAAAGTGATCTATAGTATTGCCCATGATATGAAAACCACGGTTCATTTTATGGGACTGACATCCCTTGTGGGCCAGTCATTGCAAAAAATAGAAGATATGGCTCAATCCCAGGGTTCTCTTTCCAGTATCCGCCAGATGTTTGAAGATATTAAATCGGTTTGTACCCGCGCCGTGCAGGAAGCGGGAAGACTGGTTGCTTAAAAAGATCCGGCAGGCCAGGCCAGCGTTAAATGTGAATAATAATCCCCCGGCCTTTGTACCTTCGGGCCATGTATAATCTCCCTTATTATAAGGAAAAGGATATGGGTGTCGTTATGGATTTTGTCCGTAATCATCCCTTTGCTTTTTTGACTGGTTGCAGTGAAGAAAATAAGCCGGTCGCTACACAAATTCCTGTCTTCATCGATGAAAGGGAAGGAAAGATCTTTCTTTCCGGTCATGTAATGAATAATACGGACCATCACAAAGCATTCCTGCATAATCCAAATGTATTGGCTGTATTTACCGGCGCACATACTTATGTCAGTGCAAGCTGGTATGATAATAAGCAACAGGGTAGCACCTGGAATTATATGAGCGTTCATGCAAAAGGTATCCTACGGTTCCAGAATGAGACGGCGTTGCTGAACATCTTAAAAAGAACGACCAGCCATTTTGAGAACAATCCTCATTCCGGTGCGAATTTCGAAGATCTTCCGGATGAATATGTACAAAAAATGGTAAAGGCGATCAGTGCTTTTGAAATTGAAGTAACGGAGATCGATAATGTATTTAAATTAAGCCAGAACCGTAATAAAGAAAGTTACTCCAATATCATTGAGAAATTAAAAGAGCAGGGTGCTGATGCCAGAGAGATCAGCGAAATAATGGAACAGCGAAAATCGAAATTATTTCCGTCATAACCAGGTACTATGAAACAACTTCTCTTATCAGCAGGAATGATCGGTCTTTTGCTGGCCTGTAAATCCGGGCAAAAAGCCACTGTTCAACCTCCTGTCACTTCTGTCGATACAAATCCAGTTGTAGTTATGCAAACAAACTTTGACAAACAGGGCCATCGTGGTTGCCGCGGCCTGATGCCGGAAAATACATGGCCCGCTATGCGCGCAGCACTTGACCTGGGCGTTACTACTTTGGAAATGGATGTAGTGATAACAAAGGATAAAAAGGTTGTATTGTCTCACGATCAGTGGTTCAGCCGCGATATCACTACCAAACCCGATGGCAGTTATATTGGTGAACGGGAAGAACGCAAACTGAATATTTACTGGATGACCTATGACCAGGTAAAGACATTTGATGTAGGCATGAAGCCGCATCCGCGGTTTCCACAGCAATATAAAATGAAGGCGGTAAAGCCGTTGCTTTCCGATCTCATCGATAGTGTAAAGCAATATATGATGACCAGCCGCCGGCCTTTTCCCTATTATAATATCGAAACCAAATCAAACCCGGAGTTCGATGGTGTGTTTCATCCCAAACCCGAAGAATTTGTGGATCTGCTGATGGCGGTTATCAAAGAAAAAGACCTGGAAGATCATGTTATTATCCAGTCTTTTGATTTCCGAACTCTCCGGTACCTGCATAAAACCAACCCGCATATCATGACGGCAATGCTTATCGAAGCAGATGATAAACGCAGCTTCGATGAACAACTGAAGGCGCTTGGATTTATACCAACTATTTACAGCCCGGCTTATGAGCTGGTCAATGCAAAACTGATCAGGAATTGCCAGCAGAAAAATATGAGGATCATTCCCTGGACCGTGAATACAAAAGAAGAGATCGGTAACCTTAAAAAAATGGGTGTCGATGGAATCATTTCGGATTATCCCAACCTGTTTGATTAACAGTATACATTTTATAGTATGAATTTATCATTGAAGAATAAGAAGGCCCTGATTGGCGGCAGCTCACAGGGGATCGGATTGGCTATTGCTGCCGAACTGGCGCTGGCAGGAGCCGATTGTATTTTAATTGCCCGGAATGAAGAAGCGCTTCGCGAGGCTGTTAAAGGATTGTCCGTTGCAGAAGGACAGCAGCATCAGTACCTGGTAGCTGATTTCAGTCATCCTTCAGAAGTAAAAAGAGTAGTGGAGGAGTTTGTAAAAACTACGCCTGTTCATGTTCTTATCAATAATACAGGAGGGCCTAAGCCCGGTTTGATAGCCGAAGAAGACGAACAGAAATTCGTTGATGCTTTCCAGCAGCATATTGTTTGCAATCAAATACTGGCGAAAGCCATTTTGCCGGGTATGAAAGCAGCGGGATATGGACGTATTATCAATATCATTTCTACTTCTGTGCGTGTTCCGATCAATAACCTGGGTGTATCCAATACCATCCGGGCAGCTGTAGCTTCCTGGGCCAAAACATTATCGAACGAAGTAGGACAGTTCGGGGTAACGGTCAATAGTATTTTACCGGGCTTTACATCAACACAAAGATTGGAAAGCCTGATCCGGACCAATGCTGACAAACGTGGTATCAGTACGGATGCACTGGCAAAAGAAATGAAACAGAACATTCCTGTTAAGCGGTTTGGGGAGCCAGCCGAGATCGCTGCGGTTGCTGCTTTCCTGGTTTCACCGGCCGCTTCATTTGTCAATGGAGTAAGCATACCCGTCGACGGCGGCAGCACAGGAACCATATAAATCCATTCAACACACATAGGGAATCTTAAATAAGTTAATGATCTATGCAATTTGAACGCTCTTTAGACTTTGCGCAATCACTTGACAAAGCAGATCCTTTACAGTCATTCCGCAATCAATTTATCATCCCGTCTCATCAGGGGAAACAGCAGGTTTATTTTCTCGGTAATTCATTGGGATTACAATCAAAAAAAACAAAGGATGCATTGCATGCCATACTCGATCAATGGGGAACGTATGGAGTGGAAGGATTTTTTATGGGTGATGATCCCTGGATGGATTATCATGACCGGTTGGTAAAGCCATTGTCGGTTATTACAGGTGCATTGCCACAGGAGGTGACGGTGATGAACCAGTTGACCGTTAATCTTCACCTGATGATGGTAAGTTTTTACCAGCCGTCGGGAAAACGTAACAAGATCTTATGCGAAGCAAAAGCATTTCCCAGTGACCAGTATATGTTTGAAACGCATATCCGTCATTATGGATTCAATCCCGATGAAATTATAATTGAAGTCAGACCCAGGCCTGGTGAACATACCATCCGGGCAGAAGATATACTGGAAGCTATTGCCACGCATAAAGATGAACTCGCACTGGTTTTTTTCAGCGGGCTGAATTATTATTCGGGGCAGGTATTCGATATGAAGGCAATTACAGCGGCTGCTCACCAGGCGGGAGCCAAAGCAGGATTCGATCTCGCACATGCCGCCGGTAATATTGAATTGCAGTTGCATGACTGGGATGTTGATTTTGCCTGCTGGTGTACTTACAAATACCTGAACTCCGGTCCTGGTGCAGTAGGCGGTGTGTATATCCATGAACGTTTTCATAAGGATACCGGTTTGCAACGCTATGCGGGCTGGTGGGGATATGATAAAGCCACACGGTTTAAAATGCAAAAAGGATTCAAGCCGGTGACAACAGCGGAGGGCTGGCAATTGAGCACACCTTCTTTATTACTCTACGCATCTCATAAAGCCGCATTGGATATTTTTGAACAGGCGGGGTGGGAAAATATCACACGAAAACGTAAACAGCTGAATCCTTATCTCTGGTGGATGCTGGAAGAAATAGAAGCTGCTGCTATTGATAAATTACAACTCATTACACCGCGTAATGAAAAAGAAAGAGGCTGCCAGGTATCTATCCTGATGCTGAAAAATGGCCGGCAGGTGTTTGAAAAATTAGCGGCGGAAGGGTTTATTACCGACTGGCGTGAGCCTGACCTGATCCGGCTGGCGCCGGTGCCTTTGTATAATACTTTTGAAGAAATCTGGCATTTTGCCAATACCTTGCGACAAATTCTGAACAATTAATAATGACACGTCAGCAACTGGTTGAACAAATCTTTCAAAAACGATCGTACCTCATTGTAGGATTGGATACTGATATTGAAAAAATACCTGCCCATCTTTTAAATGAACCCGATCCGGTGTTTGCTTTTAATAAAGCGATCATCGATGCGACCAAAGATCATTGTGTGGGTTATAAGATCAACACTGCTTTTTATGAAGCGATGGGTGTAAAAGGATGGGAAACGCTGGAAAAAACGGCCCGGTATATCCCTGCCGGTCTTTTTACGATTGCCGATGCGAAAAGAGGCGATATCGGCAACACATCTTCCCAATATGCTAAAGCATTTTTTGAAGCATTGCCGTTTGATTCCATCACGGTAGCGCCTTATATGGGAGAAGATAGTGTTACTCCTTTCCTGGCGCATAAAGATAAATGGGCAATTGTATTAGGACTTACTTCCAATAAAGGCGCTGCTGATTTTGAATTGCAAAAAGCAGGAGAGGGATTGTTGTATGAAAAAGTATTGAAGACGGTATCATCCTGGGGCACCAGCCATAATATCATGTTTGTTGTGGGGGCTACACAGGCGGATGAGTTTGTCAATATCAGGAAAATAACTCCTCAGCATTTTTACCTGGTGCCGGGTGTGGGTGCACAAGGCGGCAGTTTAAGGGATATTTCTGAAAAGGCAATGATAAAGGATTGTGGTATACTCGTCAATGCCAGCCGAGCTATTATCTATGCTTCCAATAAAGAAGATTTTGCAGAGAAGGCCAGATTGGTAGCCAAAGAATACCAGCAGGAAATGAATAAATACCTTCCCCTCCCATAATACCTCTTCCGCGGTCCTCCGTGTCTCCTCTGTGGCCCTCTGCGTATAACTCCAGGAGTAAGGTTTCTGGTTAAAGCATTTGTGAGAATTG
>CAMLGR010000024.1 GCA_946479615.1 uncultured Bacteroidota bacterium
AAGATTACTGGCTTTCGAAAGAAAGAGGAGTAGTGGTATACAGTACCAGTTATTGTCCTTACTACGTCGTGGAGACCGGCGGCGGTTATACCATCATTGAATCATCAACCAGTTATACTCCGTATGAAAATGATGTGGTGTATGGAGACCTGAGCCGTACCGGTTATGTCAATATTTATAACCGTTCAAACGGAACTGTCGTAAGCGGCCGCGTGGTAGATTACTGGCTTAGTTATAATGATGCGCAATATATGATCGATCACCTGTGCTATTAAAATATGTACGATGTCAGATGTACGATGTACGCCAGCCTGATAAGAGAACTATTTCTTCATTCAATCAGTCGTACATCTTACATCTGACATCGTACCTCTGATCCCGAAAACTATTTTAGTCTTGCAATAGCATCTATAATATGATCATACGTTTCCTGGTCGCTGAGTGGCTGCGGAACAAATTTTTCCCCGATCACTTTTTCATATAGTTCGATATAGCGCTGCGAGATTGTATTCACCCATTCATCCGTCATTTCAGGAACTATTTGTCCTTCTTTTCCCATAAAGTTGTTGGCGATCAGCCATTCCCTTACAAATTCTTTGCTTAGTTGTTTCTGACGTTCACCGGTGGCCTGTCTTTCTTTAAATCCATCGGCATAAAAATACCGGGAGCTGTCGGGTGTATGGATCTCATCCATCAAATAAATGGTATCGCCTATTTTTCCAAATTCATATTTGGTATCTACCAGTATCAGTCCCTGTTTGGCCGCCATTGCTTTTCCTCTTTCAAACAAAGAATAAGTGTATCCACATAATGCTTCCCATTCCTGAGCAGTGGCCAGTCCGCCGGCAATAATATCATCTGCAGAAATATCTTCATCATGACCGGCTTCGGCTTTGGTAGAAGGAGTAATAATAGGTGAGGGGAAGAAATCATTTTCTTTCATGCCTTCGGGCATGGTCACACCACAGAGTGTTCTTTTGCCGGAGGAATAAGTGCGCCAGGCATGACCAGTGAGGTTACCACGTACGACCATTTCGATACGGAAAGGTTTGCATCTCCTGCCGATCGATACATTAGGTGCAGGCACATTCATCAGCCAGTTCAGGCAGATATCGGTAGTAGCCCGCAACATGTGTGCGGCTACCTGGTTCAGCACCTGCCCCTTGAAAGGGATCGGCCGCGGAAGGATCACATCAAATGCAGAGATGCGATCGGAGGCGATCATCACCAGAAAATCATTAATACTATATACATCCCTGACCTTGCCGCTGTAGAAACCAGTCTGTCCCGGAAAAGAAAAAGTAGCCATGCACGAAAGTAAGCAGGGATCAAAAAATACCCAATCCCGAGCGCCTTAAAGTTTCAACATTTTATCCCTTTGTGCCTAAAAATTAAATTTTTAGATAAACATTACAATGCTTATTTTTCCATCCAATTCCAAACCTAAATCTGCTTATTTATGAGAAAAAGCTGTCGCTTTTTGGCTGTTTATTTATTAACAAGCCTGTTTTCGATCGCTGCCTTTGCACAGAATACTATCTCCGGAAATGTGCGCAATAGCTCCTCTAAAGAAGTTGTACCAGCTGTATCAGTCGTGGTTAAAGAAACCGGACAAGGTACTTACACCAATTCAAATGGAGACTTCTCGATCAATGTAGCCAAACTGCCGGTTACCTTGGTTTTTTCTTCCGTAGGATTTGATTCATACGAGGTTTCTGTAAGTGATGCTTCCACCAAACTTGATGTTGATTTCAAACCGACAGCAACATTGGGACAGGAAGTAGTAGTAGCAGCTACACGGGCCCCTACCAGGATATTGGAATCGCCGGTTACGATAGAGCGTATGAGCAATATCACACTGCGCAGCCTGGCCGCTCCTAATTATTATGAAGCGATCTCCAATCTGAAAGGAGTGGATATGCATACAGCCAGTCTTACGTTCCGCACGGTTACTACCCGCGGATTTGTAAGTAGTGGTAACCTTCGTCTTAACCAGTTAGTAGATGGAATGGACAACCAGGCGCCCGGTCTGAATTTCTCGGTTGGCAGCGTGGTTGGACCTAACGAACTGGATGTTGAAAGTGTGGAATTACTCGCCGGCGCTTCTTCTGCATTGTATGGTTCCGGTGGTATGAATGGTACGTTACTGATCAACAGCAAAAATCCTTTTAAATACCAGGGCTTAAGTTATAATATCAAACAAGGTGTGATGCACGTGGATGGTGGTTCAGTTAAAGCATCTCCTTATTATGACTGGTCTATGCGGTATGCAAAAGCATTCAACGATAAATGGGCCTTTAAGCTCTCCGGTTCTATTGTCAGCGCCAATGACTGGCAGGCTGATGATTACCGCAATAAACAACAGATCGGTGTATTGAGCAGTGTAGTGGGAGGTAACCGTGAAAGCGATCCTAACTATAATGGCGTTAACGTATATGGTGACGAAGTAAGCGCCAACCTCAACAGCTTTGCACAGGTAGTATTAGCGCAGGCTTTACAGGCCAATCCCAGTTTATCAGGTGTATTTACCGCAGCTAACGGATATTTTGGAAGTCTTGGCACCAGCTATCCTACCAGCGCACAGGTAAATACATTTGTCAACTCTCTTCCTGCACAGGCACAGGCCGGCGCCCGCCAGTTAATGCCATTTTATCTTGGCGTACGTAATAACTACTTTGGAACAGCAAACGTATCCAGAACAGGTTATGAAGAAAAATACCTGGTAGATTATAATACGGTAAATGCAAAGTTCTCCGGCGCTTTACATTATAAGATCACTCCGAATGTAGAAGCCTCATTGACTTCTTATGTAGGTCTCGGTACCACCGTTTATACAGGTGCTGACCGTTATTCACTGCGCAACCTGAAAATTGCCCAGCATAAACTGGAGGTGAAAGGAAAATCATGGTACCTGCGTGGCTATACGACACAGGAAAATGCCGGTGGTTCCTATAACGCCACTGCATTGGGTGTATATATCAACAGCAAATGGAAATCCAACTCTGACTGGCTGGCCCAATATGTAGGCGCTTATTCTGAAGTACGCCGTCAGGGTGGTACTGCTATCAGCGATTATGCGGCCGGTAGCGCAGCCCGTTCTGTAGCCGATGCAGGTCGTTTACTTCCCGGTACAGCTGCTTTTGCTGCTGCCCTGGATGAGGGTCGCAAACTTCCTATTTCAAAAGGTGGTGCCCTCTTTCTTGACAAAACAGATCTTTGGGCAGGTGATGGTCAGCTGAACCTTTCTGACGCCCTGCATTTCTCCGATAAAGTAGATGTGATCGTAGGCGCCCAATGGAAACAATATGTATTGAATTCACAGGGTACACTTTTCGCCGATACTACCGGCAATATCAAGATCAACGAAACAGGCGGTTATGTACAATTGAGCAAGAAATTATTTGATAATTTCCTGACCCTGACTGCTGCGGGCCGTTACGATAAACAAACCAACTTTGAAGGAAGATTCACCCCACGTTTTACCGGTGTATTCAAAGTAGCGAAAGACAATAATATCCGTATTTCCTACCAGACAGCGTATCGTTTCCCGACGAACCAGGATCAGTATATCAGCCTTATTACCGGTGCCGGTTACCTGATCGGTTGCCTGCCTGAGTTCCAGACGTATTATGGATTGAATTCGACCACTAATCCTGGTTATACGGCTGCCAGCATCCTGGCTTACCGCAACAGCGGCAATCCTGCCAATGTAAACCTGCTGGTACCTGCAACTTTCAAAGAAGTAAAACCTGAAACGGTTAACTCCTACGAGATCGGTTATAAGGGTGTATTGGGAGGCAAATTACTGGTGGATGCCTATGCTTATTACAGCATCTACAAAGATTTCCTTGCTACGATCGGTGTAGGACAGTCTGCTACCGGCAGCCCTACAGGATTGTTCTCGCCATTCTCCACCAACAACATTTCTTACAAGCAAAATGCTGAAGAAGATGTAAAAGCATTGGGTTGGGGTGTAAGCGCAGAATACCAGGTATACAAGAGCTTTACTTTATATGGTAACGTATTCTCTGATAAATTGAGAGATCTTCCCCCGGGCTTTGTATCCTTCTTCAATGCACCGAAATACCGCTGGAATCTCGGTCTCCGCAATGATAATGTATACAAAGGCTTTGGATTTAATGTAGTTGCCAAATGGCAGGATAACAGCTATTATGAAGGCACTTTCGTAAGTGGTACATTACCTTATTTCACCTGGGTTGATGCACAGATCAGCTATCGTCCGGCCGGAACCAAGAGCCTGTTCCGTATCGGTGGTACCAATATCGGCAACAATTACTACCGCACCGGTTTCGGAAGCCCGTATGTAGGCGGATTGTATTATGTGAGTTATGGATATAATATCTTCTAAGAAAGTAAAAAAGTAAAAAGTAAAAAACCGGACAGTATGACTGTCCGGTTTTTTACTTTTTACTTTTGAATTAACCAAGCGTCTTATCCGCCTGCCCGATCATCACTCCTTTATGCCATAATTGTAAATGATAAGTTCCTTTCTGGAATTTGTCGGGATCGAGAGAGAAAAGGATTTGCTTTTGTTCGCCTTTCGTATAATCGAATCTTACTTTACGGGTAAAGCTCCGCATTCCTTGTTTGGTCTCGAAATTACCCGCGTCCCAGTCGCTGTTTTGAAGAACGCTGCCATCCGGCTGTACAATAACGATCACAATTTCGGCACCCGTAAATTCATGCACGGGATTTTGCACGATAAAAGAAGCGACAAATTTATCAGCCTTTTTGGCCTGAGCTGTTTCTTCTTCTTTATTCGGCTTTACGACTATTGCATTCAATGTCATATCGGAGGCAACAAATACAGAAGCCATGCGCACCTGTTCGGCCAGCACCTGGTTCTGACTGCTTAATGATTGTATGTTTTGCTGAAGTTTATCGATCTGTCCTGTAAGCAGGCTCATTTGTCCCTGCAGTCTTGTCCTGTCTTCTTCAATAGTGGTATTGGTACCATTGAGTTCATCCACTTTCTGTTGCAACTCACCAATTTTTTTCCGGGCCAGGTCGATATCGCCGCGGCTTGAAGTATGATTCTTCAGTATATTATTGATCTGGTTCTTTAACTGGTTGATCTCGGCAAATTTTACATTCAGTTCGCTTTTCAGTGAATCTTTACCAACCTCGCTGGATACCAGTTGTTGATCCATGTTCTGAATTGTATCGGCATAGCGCAGGCGGAGAGAATCCCTGACGGCATCGGCAATTGCGGCAGAATCCTTTACAAATACTTCGTTCTTCTGATTGCTGTATTGTGTTTTGTCGTACAGATGGTATATCCATGTTCCAACTAATCCAACGGACAGAAGCAGGATCAGTAAGGGCTTTGTATCTCTCATAATCGTACCGTATTCTCTTGCCCGAAAGGTAAACATATTCGTATTGTTTACAAACTGAATTCAGCCGGGCACAGGAGCTGTTTTGCAGGCTGTAGTCGCTGTAATAACCAGCCAGATTCATTTCAGAATAGTGAAGGGGGTTGGCCGGCTGAAAGATTAAAGGCTGCAGGACCGGAAACGTAAAATCCCTATACGGTGTAACATAAAAAAACCGCCTCACTTGGAAGTGAGACGGCTGTGTTGCAGGAGTTGCAACTGCTTTTAACCGAATAAACCACCTTCTTCTGCAGAACCGGTTAACCGGTATTCCGCAATATCTTGATTAGCTGAATAAGCCACCTTTCTTCAATGTCTTCACGCTTTCACCGATCTTGAATCCATTGTGGTAAACTTCAATTTTGTAGTTACCAGTTTTGAAATCATTCAGCCTGATAGGGAATGATAAAGCTTTACGTGTACCTTGTTCGTAGTCTACAGGAACTTTAGTTGTATATGCTTTGTCACCTTCAGTGCGGGTAGTCAGTGTGCTTGAGTTAAGCGCCGGATCAGAGATCACCTGGCCATCAGGACCTGTTACTGCTATATACATATCAGTAGGACCTGAGTGAGCGATACGGTTTTCTACATCGAAAGAAACAACCAGTTTGTCTACTCTTTTAGCGGTAGTTGTTGTTTTTTCTTTACCGTTCTTCTTTTCGTTCACAGGAGTGATCTGGATATTGGAAGCGCTGAAGGTAGAACCTACGCTAACAGTTTGTGATAACTCTTCTTTTTCTGTAGTTGTAGTCTGAAGATTTTGCTCCAGTACTTGTTTTTCAGAAGAAAGCTGGGTGTTGTTAGCTGTCAGCTCCTGGTTTTCACCAGTCAGTCTTGACACTTCAGCTTCGAGTGTGCTGATTTGGCCGTTCAGATCAGCGATCATTTGTTTAGCTTTTTTCAGATCAGCTGCTGTAGCGTTCTTATCGTTCAGGATTCTCCTGATTTCAGATTTGTTGGATTCGATTTGTTTTTGCAGATCTGACTTATCACCTTGCAATGAGTTATTAGCACCGGTGATAGAATCCAAACGAAGTTCTGCATCATCATATAGCAACTTCAGTGAATCACGCTGAGACATATAACTTGTAGATTGCGTTTGCGCAAGCTGCATTTGTTCGCCTGATTTGTTTTTATCCCATAAAAGATAGCCCCATGTTCCAAGTAAAAAAGCAGCAAGGATACCAATTAAAAGATTTTTGTTCCCGCGGTTCCTTGGAGCTGGCGGCTGACTTTGTGGAGTAGCGGATGGATAATTCGTGTTTGTCATATAAGTGGGTTTTAAATGAAATTTTTGGTTTACAATTAATAGATTCTGAACAGGTTTTGCCTAACTGGCAATCGGTTAAATCATGATGTTAAATCCGTTCGGTCATAGCATTTCCGAAAACCGTGCCAAAAACGGTAGTTGCGTGATGAAAAGTTAATTTCCGGGATCGGGCCGGCAACGAAAAACCTTGTATCTTAGCGGTTTATGGCAATAGAAGCAATTATAGCAGGATGGAAAAAGGGGGTCTTTAAGCCGGTTTACTGGCTGGAAGGAGACGAAGAATATTATATCGATAAGGCTATCGAATATGCGGAACATCATATATTACCTGAAAACGAAGCGTCTTTTAACCTGACTGTTTTTTATGGCCGCGATGCATCCTGGGCCGACGTTACCAATGCCTGCCGTCGTTACCCGATGTTTGCCGAAAGACAAGTTGTATTATTAAAAGAAGCGCAGCAAATGCGTGATGTGGAGAAGCTGGAACCTTATATAGAGAAGCCGCTCGATTCAACGATCTTCATTGTTTCCTATAAAGATAAAAAAGTAGATGGCCGTACTAAATTCGCCAAGCTCTTAAAAGAAAAGGGAGCACTGATCACTACCAAAAAGATCTACGATAATCAATTGCCTGAATGGACACAGGAATTGCTTGAATCAAAAGGTTTATCGATTTCACCCAAGGGACTGGCTTTATTCGTCGATCATATCGGCAACGACCTGACCCGTATCGAAAATGAAATTAAAAAGATCTCCGTCAACCTGGGCAAACGAAAAACGATCACCGAAGACGATATCGAAGAGTATGTAGGAGTGAGCAAGGATTTTAATGTCTTTGAACTACAGTCTGCATTGGCACGTAAAGATCTTTCCAAAGCCATCCGCATCGTTCAGTATTTCGAAGCCAATCCCAAAGCAGCACCCATACAATTGGTATTACCTTCTTTGTATGGATTCTTCAGTAAGGTATTTATGATCTTCGGAGCTGGTACCGCCGATGAAAAAGGCGTGGCTTCAGCGATTGGCGTGAATCCATTTTTCATAAAAGAATATATGCAGGCTGCCAAAAGCTATGATTTCCAGGGAGTGGAACGCGCTTTGCTGTTACTGCATCAATACAATCTTAAAAGTGTAGGTGTGCATAACGCAGGTGCCAGTGATGGTTCCCTATTAAAAGAAATGCTCTATAAAATGCTGGGGCCAATGAATTAAGAACAATTACTTTTACGCATACAATTTTCATCTGTTAATATACATCTTATACTAAATCATAAAAATGAAAACATCACTTCTCCTGCCTGTAATCGCATCAGTCTTTTTTCTTTCCAGTTGCGAGACTACCAAAGAAATAACTTTAAACGCTGATGGAGGAGGCACCGCGGTGACGACTACCGATATGAGCAGCATGCTCAGCATGGCGAAAATGGCCGGCCAGGGAAAAGAACTCGAAAAAATGGGAGATGTCAAATCCATGGACACGACCATTTCTACTTCCTCTATGGCTGATATGCTGACCGATGTAACGCCTGAAGAACGCGAACTCGTAAAACAGGGCACCATCGGTTTAACCATGGATATGAAAAATGATAAACTGCTTACCAAACTTAGCTTTCCATTCACCAAAGGCGAACAAATATTGCAGCTCGACAAAATCTCCGGGCGGATGGTACAGGAGATGATGAAACAGGGAATGGACAGTGCAAAAGGCAAGATCCCCGAAGGTTTGGATGGAGGGGGTATTCCTGATGCGTCGGTAGATGATTATTATACGATCAAGTATTCAAAAGGATCGATTGAGAGAAAGCTGGACAAAGAAAAATATGCGAATGTAGACAAGGATGAAAAGATCCAGGGGCTTAAACAATTATCTTCTATGGGTGGTGGCGGAACTATCCTCATTTATAATTTACCATCACCGGCTAAAAAAGCAGAAGGCAAAAAAGTTACGCTTTCCGAAGACAAAATGAAAGTGACGATAGCCAGCAGTGCAGAAGATTTCTTCGATGATGGCAGCAGCCTGGAGTTCAAGATAGAATACTAAGTGAACCGGTAATTAAGAATGATGAATTATGAATGCAGGTTCTTACATTCATAATTCATCATTCTTAATTTTGATTTTTGATTCTTAATTCATAAAACTTGCAGACTATCAATCTTGTCCTGGTCGATCTGTTTGACAAGGTTTTCCAGTGAATCAAATCTGATCTCTTCGCGCAGGTATTTTTTTACATAGACACGGAGTTCCTGTCCATAGATATCCTGGTTGAAATCGAAGAGGTTTACTTCAATCTGTCTCTTTTTACCATTTACGGTGGGTCTGAAACCGATGCTCATCATGCCTTTTAAACGAGGGTGGGATCTATTCACTATCGACGATTGACCATTGACCTGCGCATAGACCGCATAGATCCCATTACCGGGAGTGATCTTTTCTTCATCAGCAATACGCAGATTGGCGGTAGGATAACCTAATTCACGGCCGAGTTTATCACCGTCGACAACCTCGCCGGAAAAAAAGAATTCATATCCCAGCAACTGATTCGCCGTTTCAATACGGCCATGCAAAATATCTTCCCGGATGGTAGTAGAGCTGATGGAAATATTATCGAGCAGGTGACGGGGAATTTCTTTTAACCGGAATTGATATTCGACGGCGCGTTTTTCCAGTAATTTATAATCGCCCTGGCGATCGCGTCCGAAACGGTGATCATAACCAATGATGATCGTATGCGGATGAAATTTCTCCACCAGGAAATTACGCACATATTCTTCCGCCAGTTGATTGGCAAATACATCGGTAAACGGCACGATCACCAGGTGATCGATGCCGATCTGTTGCAGCAATTCTATTTTTTCGTCCAGCGTATTGATCAGCCGGAGACCCAGGATCGTTGAAGAAACTATTTTACGGGGATGCGGATGAAAAGTAACGAGCACCGATTCTCCGCCAATGGCTTTGGCTTCCTTTATCAATTCACCAATTACCTGGCGGTGGCCCTCGTGTACGCCATCAAAAGTGCCGATGGTGATCACAGCATTACGAAAAGCGGGTAACTGATCAATATTGCGATGTACTTGCATAAATTCCGGCAAAACTAACGGGTAATGATGGTAATCTAACTGGAGACCCGCAGGATTGGCAAATTTCCCAATTCCAAAATTCCCAATACCAGCCCGATATCCTTAGTTTTGCGGCACAATTTACATCATGAGCCTGTATTCAAAAAGAGGGGTTTCTGCGCAGAAAGAAGAAGTACACGAAGCGACCAAGCATCTTGACCAGGGACTTTATCCCAAAGCATTTTGCAAGGTCTATCCGGATATGCTTTGCGGCGATAATGACTGGGTGAATGTGATGCATGCAGATGGTGCCGGTACGAAAAGCATCCTGGCTTATTTGTATTGGAAAGAAACAGGCGATGCCAGCATCTGGAAGGGTATTGCACAGGATGCGATCGTGATGAACCTGGACGATCTCCTTTGTGTCGGTATTTATGATCAGTTGATATTCTCCTCCACGATCGATCGCAATAAACAGGTGATCCCTGCCGCTGTACTGGAAGCCATAATTAATGGCAGCCAGGCATTTTTTGATACGATGAAAGGATTTGGAATAAACATTACTTATATGGGCGGCGAAACAGCCGATGTGGGCGATGTGGTCAGGACGATCGCGGTAAATGGTACTATGACGGCCCGCTGGCCCAAATCAAAACTGGTGACGAATGAAAAGATCAAAGCGGGCGATGTGATCGTCGGACTTGCAGGATTTGGACAGACCAGTTATGAACCGGTGTACAACAGTGGTCTTGCCAGCAATGGTCTTACCAGTGCCCGTCATGATGTCTTAAATAAGATCTACGCAACTAAATATCCTGAATCATTCGATAATTCACTTGAAGATAGTGTTGTATATATTGGCCCGCATAAGTTAACTGATCCTGTAATTGTCGATGGTCAGTCATTAACAATAGGTCATCTTTTATTAAGTCCTACTCGGAGCTTTGCCCCGGTGATGAAAGAATTACTGGAAAATCATTTCGATGCGATTCACGGGTTGATCCATTGTAGCGGGGGCGGTCAAACCAAATGTTTGAAGTATGTACCGGAAAATGTACGTATCATAAAAGACAATTTATTTGAACCACCGGTTATTTTTCAACTGATACAGCAAGCCAGCCAATCGGACGATCGTGAAATGTACCAGGTATTCAATATGGGTACGCGCCTGGAAATTTATACGAATGAAAAAAATGCTGATCAAATGATCAGCGTCGCTAAGAATTTCGGTGTAGAAGCAAAAGTGATTGGCAGGGTAGAAGCGGGCACGAAAAAAGAACTGGTTATAAAAACTCCTGCCGGCGATCTCTGGTATTAATCGGCTGCTTTATAAAGCACAGTCGGGATACTCTTTCCCTTTGCTGTTAAGTTTTGATCAATTACCTGGAAAATGATGGGTTGAGAATAGCTGGTTTTCCCTTTTGTTATTTCTCCCGGTGCCGGTGACACTTTTGGAATATGACTGATCAATTCTTTAAAATAAGGAGCCAGTTCAGCATTTTTATCCGTTATAATTTTCACGGCAGACAATACACCATCCTTATCGGCTGTAAAATTAATCGCGACCCGATAGATACCTGCATTTGCCGGTGCCGGGAACGGATCGAGATTTCTTTCAAAGTATCTTTTCCATTCTTTGGAGCCGGGCATCATTAAAGGAGCATCGGCTTTTATTGTTGATGATTGTTCCGCTTTTTTACCTGTTGGCAGGTAAGCTATATAAACGACTTCGGGAAGTTTAATAGCAGCCTGTTTATTATTGGCAGCAGGAACAACCGCCTGGGATCTCTTTTTATCAGCTTTTAGTTTATCGAGCAATTCTTTATAGTATTCCGAAGGAGGTTGATTAATGATCTTTGCATCATTTATCAGGATTAACCCCTTTGCTGCTCTTTGCCCATACAAACGGATAGCTTCTGCATCAGCTTTGGCCCATATTTCCACGATACCGCCGACACTTGTATTTTTTTGCAGGAAGCCTTGTTCCTGTACTTTCCCGTTAAGCACAACAAGATAATCAAGGATTTCAAGGCCAACAGAAGCAGCGGATCTGTCATGAACAGTTACTGAATCTGCCTGCAGGATAATCTTATTGTCTGCAAAAAACACAACGTTCCTGTTAAGTGAAAAATCAGTCGATGTTTCAGTATCGGCATCCGTAACAGCGACGGATGCATTGGCTTTATAATTTACGATCCCCTGCAAAATGCTTTTGGCAATTTTTTCCTGGTTGGATTTATTGGTAAAAAAACTAACATCATTGCGATTGTTGATATACCCGCATTCAAGCAATACAGCAGGACAGGTGTTCTGGTCTAATACCCATACGCTGGATTGTTCTCTCGACTTGAATTCAGTATTGGTTTTATATACCGGCGACAATTCCTGCAGGATCGAGGACGCCAGCATTTCTCCTTTGTTATCTTTTCGTTTACCGGCAACATAGGCTTCGATACCTGAAAATTCTTCCTGGTATTCTTTGGCTTCACTGGAATTGAGATGCAATGAAATAAACATATCAGGTTTTGCCTGGCTGGAAATATCTACCCGTTTCTTCAGCCCATCATTTTTAGTGATGGCATTACCGGGGAAATGTTCATCTTCTCTTGTCATGATCACTTTGACATTGTAGGAAGAGGATAAGTCCTGTACTGTTTTTGCGAGCTCTAATGAAAGCGCGGCTTCATTGTATTTCATGTCAGGGCTTTTCACGCCGGGATCGGTGCCACCGTGACCGGCATCGATGACAACGGTGATGGGATTTGCGGATGGAGCTACAGGATCTCCAGCGGCGTTCCGGTACTTGAATGCAAATAAAGATACTACTACGGCTGCCAGGGGCAATACCAGCATCTTTCGCAGGTATTGATGGCTTGTTTTTGTTGAATTTGTTATCATTGCTATACGACGTTTTACCTGGTTATAAAAAAAAGGATTGACAAGAGATTGTTTGGTGCGGAGCGTATGCATCAATAATAATTCAGCATAACTCCATTTATCGGTTTGTTCTATGGCGTACCTGTCTGCCAGGAACTCGTGAATGGCGCGGATCTCTTTTTTCATAAGATGAAAGACAGGATTGATCCAAAAAATAGCGCTAAGCATTTCTGTGAACATGATATCGAGCGTATGCTTTTCACGGATATGAAATAATTCATGCCGGAAAATCCGTTC
This sequence comes from uncultured Bacteroidota bacterium, assembly GCA_946479615.1. The sequence continues at coordinate 12,901 of CAMLGR010000024.1, forward strand.
ACCATTTTGTGAATTGACATTGATACTATGATCCCAGAAAAGCCAGCGGAAAAAAGAAAAAGGAGTGCCTGCTTCCTGCGTATTGACAAAATTGATATCGCCGATCTTTTCCACCGGGTAGCTCCGGCTGATCTTCCTGATGCGATACAACGATATGATGATCCTCGCGAGGGCAAGGCTGATGACAAGAACGTAAACAGCAGCTAACAGATCGGCGAATGTGAAAGAATACGCTTGTGTGGCATTTGTTGTCGCTGCCGGATCCAGATCGTTCACACCCGGCGCTGAAATAGCTGTCAATGTTTGCAAGACGATGGAGGTGCTGGTTTCCTGTTGCGTGAAATAAACAGGAATATTCAGAAAGGGGATAAAGATGCTGAGCAGCATGGCTGCCAGCAGGTAAAACCGGTTGTATTGGTGAAAACGCTTATTGCGCAAAGCGATATAGTAATACAAGTATAAAATACCGGATGCAGCGATCACCTGGAGAACATAATAGAGTAGTGGATTCATTTCTTTTGATTTTTCCTGATTTGTTGCAGGAGGGTTTCCAGTTCCTCCACGGAAATATTGTTTTCCTTCACCATAAAAGAGACGACGTTACTGAACGATCCTTCAAAATATCCCTTCACCATTTGCTTCATGGTTCTTTTGGAATATTCATCTTTGCTTACGAGGGGAGCATACTGGTGCTGACGTCCCATAACGGTGATACGTACAAATTCTTTCTCCACTAATATTTTCAAAAGAGTAGCAACGGTGTTCTGGTGAGGCTTTGGTCCCGGCATTTCATCCACGATCTCGCGGAGAAATGCATTTCCGAGTTTCCATAATACCTGCATTACCTGTTCTTCGGCCCTGGTCAGTGTTTTCATTTTTCTGTGTTGATAAAATAAAGCTATAACTAATTATTTAGTTTAACAACTAATTTTTTAGTTAAAGTAAAAAAAGTCTGTTTCTTACCCTCAGTTTGTTTTATTTTGCAATCAAACAGGAATCTTATGTCAGAAGCGATAATAGAGATCAGTCACGCCAATATTTACCAGGGCAATAGTGTGGTATTGCAGGATGTGAATCTCCGGGTGAATAAGGGCGAGTTTGTATATCTGGTAGGTAAAACCGGCACTGGAAAATCAAGCCTGTTAAAAACGCTTTACGGAGAATTACCATTGACCGAAGGAGAATGCACCGTCGCCGGTTTTCCGATCAAAGGCATCACCTGGAAAAAAGTGCCTTATCTCCGTCGCAATCTTGGGGTGGTATTCCAGGATTTTCAATTGCTGACAGACCGCAACGTCAATAATAATCTCAAGTTTGTATTGAAGGCCACCGGCTGGAAAGATGAGAAACTGATGGATGATAAAATTGCCGATGTATTGGATAAAGTAGGATTGAAGGCCAAAGGATTTAAAATGCCATTTGAATTGAGTGGCGGCGAACAACAAAGGGTTGATATCGCCAGGGCCCTGCTCAATTCACCCAAACTTATTTTAGCAGACGAACCTACCGGCAACCTCGATCCGGAAACATCGGATGAGATCATGAACCTGCTGTTCCAGATCTGCAGGGATTTCAATACCGCGATCGTAATGGCCACACACGATTATATTGTAGTGCAAAAATTCCCGGCACGAATGATCCGTACAGAAAAAGGAAAGGTGCTGGATAATGCGTCGATTAATATGACGAGCTGATTTCTTTAGATGTTAAGTTTTAGATGTTAGGTGTGTTACATCTTTATATTCAGTAGCAATCCTTTTGTATTACATATTACAACAAGTATCTTTGCGGATTTATTTTCCATCTAACATCTAATTCCACAACCATTCACTCAACTTCTTCGTATTGGCTTCATTGTCGTAGGTGCTTCCAAGTAGCTGTTTACGCAGAACGATCTCTTCCCTTGCAAAATCAAGGTGATGTAACTGAAGGATGATGGAAGCAAATGCATTGGCATTGCTACCGATATGACACGCATTTTCCAGTCCCGTACCCGCCACCATCGGTTCGTTCACCACGCAATGTCTTCCTTCGAATAGTGCATGTAATAGTTTTAACCGGATGCCGGTAATACTTTTATTGAAACAGGGGAGTACATTAATGTGCGCTTTCCTGACCAGGTCATTCATTTCCTTTTCCGATGGATTGGCCACCAGGCAGGTATGCTGGCAAAGACCCGCGATCTTTTGCAGCTTTCTGGAAGGCTTTTTCCCGGCAATGATAAAAGGCACTCTTGCTTTTGTAAATACATCACAGATCAGCCAGATCGCTGCTTCTTCATTTTCCGGAACGGATAGGTTTCCATGATACAAACAGAAATTTCCCTGTCCTTCCTGTCCCGTTACCGATTGCCAGGCCGGGAAAGTAGAAAGAAATTTCACTTTATCGAGATGGTACTCCGATTTTAAAACTTCAATATCTTTTTGTGATACACAGGCATATACACAATCGCCGGGTAAATGATGACTGTATTTGCGTAATAAGCGGCTCTCGTTGTAGAAATATAGTTTTTTCAGGAATCCATGCTCGGCCCTTGCCAGTTCTTTATAATAAATACTTTCTTCATTATGCATACGCACCACGATCCTCCGGTTCGTCGTATCGAGATCTTTCAGGATGCCGGTACAATGAATGCCTTCCAGTAATATCGGGTGGTTATCCTCGTTCAGTCGCTCTATTAATTCTTTATTGATGCGGGAGGAAACAATATAGGGAAGATGCAGTGAGAATTTTTTGCCGATCTTTTCGCGTTCATACACATTTACGCTTTCGCAATACTGGTTCAATTCTGCAGGATTGCCACGTTCATTGTAACTGAAATAATGAAGATGGATAGCAACACCCATGCGCTTAAACGTCATGATGCGGTTCATCATATCGATAGCGCCGCCATAATCAGCCGGCCAGGGAACATCCAGGCATACCATGTGAAGGTGACGGGTCATTGCTTAAAAACAGATTGATAAAAGTTCACTAATTTTTTCTCTTCCTGCTGCCAGTTCAGCATTTGTCTTGCTTTCAGGCAATTTTCCCTGAGCTTATGGTATAGAACAGTATTTGCCAGCAAATTGTTGATAGCCGCGGCAATTATTTCAGGATCCGTGCGGTCGAGCAATACCGCCACTTCAAATTGTTCATTCAAAGCCCTGTATTCCGGGTAATTAACTGCTACCTGGGGTATTTCTGCATGGATGTAATCAAAAAATTTATTGGGCAACGAAAAATATTGATTTAACCCATCATTTTCAATAATGGTAATTCCTATCCGTGCACCCAGCGATATCTTCCAAAGTTCTTCAGGCGACAGCATTCCTGTCAATTCTACCTTATCCTTTACTCCATGAACCCGTATCAATTCCTTTAATTGTTCCATGAAATTTCCATCCCCGCAGATCACCAGTTTCATGTCTACCTGTTTCATTGCCGGGATCAATGATTCAAAACAGCGGGCTTCATTGACAGCGCCCTGGTAGAGGATAAAATTCCGTTCGGTGGCAGGAAGTGTACCCGGTCTCAACCGTGTCATGTTCCGTATCACTTCATACTGTACGTCATACCGTTTATGAAATTCCTCCGCAATACACTGACCGACCGTATATCCGTTTTTGAATTGTGGCACCGCATATTTTTCTATCCGGTCCCATATCTTTTTTATCGCGGGCCGTCTTACTACTTCTTTTGTTTCGGTAAATAATTCATGCGCATCATAGATCCGTGGTATTTTTTTTAGTTTGGAAATCCGCAGGCAGGGAAGTATGGTATCCAGGTCGATGGCGCAGATGCCATCCATTTTCTGAGATAATAAATAAAAGAAAAGCCGCAGGTTGCATTCGGCATAAAACATCTTCCCTTTTGAAAAGAAAAGACCCAGCCGTTTTTGTTTGAATCTTTCTTCCTTCAATGATTTGGAATGGCGACGCCTGAAGCCTACCAATACCACTTCGTACCCGTTTTCCGCCAGGGACGTACAGATCCGGTTCATCCGCTGGTCATACGTGAGATCATTAGTAACAGTAAAGAAAAGGCGTTTCAATGACAGGAGTTTGATTTAAATGTTAGATTTTAAATGACCGGCAGGACATACATTAACATTCAGCATTTAAAATTTAGAATTCAATTATTCTATTTGCGCAAAGAAACAGAATTATAGATTTTCTCGATCGTTTCCACTGTTTTCATACCATCGACAGCATGCGTAAAAGGGTGGGAGTGATCCTCCAGCGCCAGCAGCATATTTTCATACACTTTATCATGATTGCTCATAGAACCCTTGTAAAACCCATAATCATTCGCATGACCGTCAGCAGTCTCACCAAATGTAAATCCATCTGCCAGTTCATAGTCAATCCTGTTCATGTATTCACCACCAATGCGTACACTGGCTTTTTCTGCTATGATGGTTAAAGAAACTTCCATGTTTTTCTGAAAAGTATTGACCGACCAGTTCAGTCCGCCGATCATACCATTCTTCATTTGCATCGCCACCACACCACTGTCTTCAAATTCAATGATAGATTCATGGGCCATATTCCTTCGGAGGCCGCTGACACTATCCATATCGCCAAAAAGCCAGAGGATCGCATCGATATAATGACTGAATTGCGTGTATAGAGTGCCGCCGTCGAAGTCAAGGCTTCCTTTCCAGGAATGGGCGTAATAGGCAGCAGGACGGTTCCAGAAGCAATTCAACTGGAAGCTATATAGTTGTCCCAGTTGCTGTGCCAGCAGTTTTTCTTTTAAAGAGATAAGCGCGGGATTATACCGGGTAGATTTAACGACAAAGAGGTTTCGCCGGGCTTGTTCCGCAGCATCGATCATCAGTGATGCATCTTTCGATGAAATACAAAGCGGCTTTTCGCATAATACATTGTTACCGGCCCGGAGTGCCTGTATGGAATGAGTGGCATGAAGACCATTTGGCGTACAGATGGCCACTATATCGATTGTTTTCTCATGCAGAAAAAGATCTTCGGCGCGGGAATAGGAGTTGGCATTGTAAGCCGCTGCAAAGGCATCGGCCTTTTCTTTTACAATATCACAGACAGCAATCAGTTTGCCGTGCCTGGCCGCCTGTTCAGCATGCCTGGCTGCAATTTTACCACACCCTATGATCGCAAAACGTTTCGGATCGCCCATGGGGTCAAATATACAAGAGAATCAGTGGCTATTTTGAAATTTTGGAATTGGGGGATTGGCCTGGTTATGCCGGTTGGAAAGACGGTTCGGTTTACCAGTTATGTAATGAAATGGAACACGGATAGAATTGGATAGACGGATATAAAATAGATTAGTGATATGAGATTATATCCACATTATATCCGTCTATCCAATTCTATCCGTGTTCTATATCATTAGCTTGCTAACAGAAAGATCGGCAATATAAATTTTCCTCTTATTGTCCCATATTTCCCGTATCGATCCCCTGCGATTCTGCTTTCAGGTTTTTACGTTTGAAAAGATTCGGATCGAATTTTCCAAATCTCCAGCTGAAATTCAGGCGGAAGATCTGCGGGTCACGGCGACGGAACACATCCTGGATGAAATAGATGGATTCGGAATGTGTATCCTGGCGGCGTGTTCTGAAGATATCATTGACATTAAGCGACAGGGAAGCGGTCCTGTTTTTCAGGAATTCATAGCGTACCGCTGCATCCACTCCATAATTCGGGCGAACATATCCCTGCGAAGCAGAAGCACCGCCACCTCCAAATCCACCACCACCTCCGCCGCGGCCACCACCGCCTCCACCTGTACCACCAGGAGGAAGAATGGTTTTCGATTGATAATCGCCGGATATCTGTATGGTGAAATTCTTAGGCAGTTTGAAGTTGTTATTGATCTTCGCAAACCAGCTCGTCAGCCTGGGCTGATCAGGTTGTCCCGGATCATTGATCTTGATATCAGAAGTATATAAGTTCAGGTTAGGCGTGATCTCCCACCATTTCGTCAGTTTGTTTCTTGATGTCAGTTCCAGGCCGGTTACAAAACTTGAATTGGCATTGATGAATGTATTCAATACAATATCATTACCATTGTTATCCTGCCCGGGGACCTGGTAACGGGTGATCAGGTCAGTCGTATGTTTATAGTACAAAGAAGCAAGGAAGTTATCCCTGTTCTTAAATGTCTTCTCATACGATAATTCAAATGAATTGGTAAACTCAGGTCTCAAACCGGGATTACCCTGGCTTGGATTGAGTTTATCCGATGAATCGGTGAACGGTGTCAATTGCCAGAAATTAGGACGATTGATACGACGGGTGTAGTTCAATTGTAAACTTTGATCCTCGCCAAGTTTCTCGGATAAGAATACACTGGGGAAAAGACTGATGGGAAAGTTGATATCGAAATTCTCATTCGATTTTTCCAGCTTGCCTTCATATTGTGAACTCTCGGCACGTAATCCCAACTGGTAGCCGAACGATTTGAGTTGTTGCGAGTAATTGACATAGGCAGCATATACCTGGTCATTGCTTGAATAGTTAACCAGTGAAGAGGCAACACCGCTTTTCAAATCATAGAAAGCGCTGCGGCTATCTGTACTACGTACCTGCACACGTGCTCCCATTTCCAGTTTGATCTTATCAGTGATCGGGTTCACAAAATCCGTCTGTGCGATCAGGTTCTGGTTATTGCCATCAATCTTTTGCAGTTGTCCCTGTGAGAAGAGGACAGTTGCCGGCGGCACATCGTAATAATCTGTGATCAGCGTGTTGTCATTATCATTCTTGCTTTTGTTATAAGTTACATCAGCAGTCCACTCACGGCCGGCTTTGGGAAAATTATGCTTGAAACTAAGGGTAGAACCCAGGTTGCGGAAGTTACCGATCACATCAGCTGTTCTCCTGTTAAAGGAAGAAACGATAGTGGGACTATACAAAGAATCTGTAAACAGATCAGTTACCGTGTTCGGTTTAAAGCGACCTCTCACCACGTTGACGCTAGCAGATAATGTGTTCCTGTTACTGATAAAGAAATCGACGCCGCCACGAACGAAGGCGAATCCACCAAGCTGAACAGAATGATCTGTTTGATATGAAGCTGCATCAGGATTAGTCGCTAGATTCAACCGGCTGGTGGTGCCATCGCTGATCGATTTACGCTGGTTGTACATACCACTCAGGAAGAAATTTACTTTTTGCTGGCGAAGATTGATATCTCCACCAAGACCAACACGTGCACGTGAATCGAGGTTAGCCCTGACGCTGCCATTATAACCAACTTTTTTTTCTTTCTTCAATACGATATTGAGGATACCCGATGTACCACCCGATGCGTCGAATTTTGCAGAAGGGTTGGTGATCAGTTCCACACTTTGAATAGCATCGGCGGGGATTTGTTCGAGTGTAAGATTCGTGGGACGACCATCGACAAATATCTGTGGTGCATTATTACGAAGTGTAACATTACCATCGATATCGACATTAAGCGAAGGAACATTGCGCATGATATCAATTGCTGTTCCGCCTGCTGATACGATATTCTTATCTACATTGAACACTTTTCGATCGATGCCGAGTTGTAAGCCGGGTCTGCTTGATTCAACCGTTACATTACCCAGTGTTTGTTCTACCAGTTGCACTTTGATATTTCCCAGGTCTTTATCGATAGCGCCGAGCATTGCACTCATATCGCCTGTACCGGCACCGGCATTACCGCCACCCATTTTCAATTGGAAAGAAACGGGTTCCATAAAATCCTTAAAACCGATTGCTGTGATCTTTAATTTATACTGACCGAAAAGAGGTACGTTTTCCAGGCTGAAATCACCATTGGTTTGTGTCAGCATTCCATTGACGACGACATCACCTCTTTTTTTGGTAACGGTATCCATCTTGTTTTGCAGGAGCTGTACGGAAGCATACTCTACGGGTTTTCCCGAGGTAGATTCGATGATCTTACCATACAAACGGCCGGTCATCTGCGAGCCGCCACCACGATTGCCACCTCCGCCGCCAAAAGGTTGTGCCGATACGGCCGTAAAAGTGAACAGAAGGGTAATCGCAGCTAAAAATTTAAACATGAAATTGATTTTGATTTTAGACGTGTTATTGATACTAAACTTGCTGAATTGCATTACTACTTGATGAAAGGCAATGTTTGAAAGACCAACGGATAATTTACACCGACAACCTGTAGATTTCCCTCTACAAATCATCCGGGTCAGCCAGCCAGTATAATGATGACTACCTGGATCAGTCCAAGTAATAAACCGATACCTGCGCCGGCTAATCCAAGCATCCGGAATTCTTTGGCAAGGCCTTTTGATACTATTTTATCCAATGTTGCCGGGGACAAGCTTTTTATTTTTGAAACGACTAGTTGTTCGACATCAAATTCCTTTTTCATCGATCCTGCAAATTGTTTCATCACTTCTGGGAACATCAACCCGATCTCTTTAAGAAAAACAGTTTTTAAAGAGCCAATGGTTTTATCACCGATAAACATGCTGATCATCGGCATTTGTTCTTTCAATTTATTGCGGAGAAAATCGTCGATATGCGTTTCGATCACCGGCATCACTTTCTCAAACGCTCCGGGGTCACTTATCTTTTGTTCAATATTGTTAAAAGAAAACTGGCTGCTGACAATGCGGCCGACCTGTTCGGCAAGCTGATCCTGTTTAGCCGGGAAAACGCCCTGTATACGTATACCTAAAACATGGCGAGGCTGCAGGGGATGAAAAACGATTCTATAGGCCAGCCAAAGTACGAACCAGCCGGTAAAGGCAGTGATCAGGGGAATACAAAGAAGCCAGTAATTCATGTGTGCGACGAGTAGAGGATAAGATAAGCCCCGGGTTTTGTTTGACCCGGGGCTTGAAACAGGGTGGATGACCGGGTTCGAACCGGCGACCCTCAGAACCACAATCTGATGCTCTAACCAACTGAGCTACAACCACCATATATCACCTGCATCATTTCTGACAGGCAGAGCGCAAAAGTAATAAAATAGAAGATCGTGAAAAAATTTATGTCAACTCCGCGCTCCTCTGTGTCTTCTTTGTGGCTCTCTGCGTATAATTCTTGTAAGAAAGATTCTTAATAAAGCCTTATCCAGAAATTCTACTTCTGGAGTTATACGCAGAGAGCCACAAAGAAGACACAGAGAGCCGCGGAGGGAATTAACTATTGGTTTTGAACCGACGAGCATGGATGGGCGTTAAGGAGCGGGACAGAGCGCAAAAACCACTCATCAAAAACAGTTGTTAAAAGCTTGTAAAGACAAGAAATTCATGGTTTTTGCGTTATTTTTGGAATATGCTTTCAGCACTAAAATACCTATTGAATATGAAGAGACTTCCGTTCGTGCTCATGATGATTATGGCAGGCCTTTTCCTGGCTTTCCAGACTATGGGAACAGGTACAAAAAATCCTCCCGGAAAATATGATGAGATCCTGAAACTGGTTGGCCAGATGCTCAGCCAGGCACATTATAGCCCCCAGGACATCGATGATGCATTCTCCAAAAAAATCTTTACCAAATACCTGACCGACCTCGATCCCGATAAGACCATGTTCCTGCAAAGCGATATCACCGCTTTGCAGAAGAAATATGAAACGAAGATCGACGACGAGATCAAAGGCACACCGGCCGAATTTTTCCTGGCAGCAGGAAAAGTTTTCAATACCCGTATGGAAGAAGCTTCCGCGATGGCCAATGAGCTGCTTGCAAAGCCTTTCAATTTCAATGTGGATGAAGAAGCCCTGGCCGATGGAGAAAAACTCGATTATCCTACGAGCAGTGCCGAAATGAAGGAACGCTGGAGAAAGAAGATCAAATTCCTGGTGCTGGAACGTTATGCAGACCTGCTCGATACCCGTGAAAAGAATAAAGGCAAAGACAGTATCGCTGCCCGGACAGATGTACAACTCGAACAGGAAGCAAGAGAGAAAACAAAGAAAGTAACAGACAGGATGTTTGAACGTTTCCGTTTCAAATTTACAGACGATGATAAATTCAATGTATTTGTGAATGCGATCACCACAACGATGGACCCGCACTCTGAATTTTTCCCTCCTGTAGATAAACGTTATTTCGATGAAGAAATGAGCGGCCGTTTCTATGGTATCGGCGCTTCACTTCAATATGAAGATGGCAATATCAAAGTAAGCAGCATCCTCACCGGTAGTCCTGCCTGGAAATCCGGCGAACTGCAACCTGGTGATGTGATCCAGAAAGTAGCACAGGGCAAAGAAGAACCTATCGACCTGACTGGTTTTGTCGTGACCGATGCGGTAAAAGTTATCCGTGGTAAAAAAGGCACAGAAGTAAGATTGACGGTAAAGAAATCAGATGGCACTATCAAGGTCATTTCATTGGTTCGTGATGAGATCGTCCAGGATGAAACGTTTGCCCGCAGTGCCGTCGTGAAAAATGGCAACTCCAAGATCGGTTATATTTTTCTGCCGGAGTTCTATGCTGATTTCGACAATCCGAATGGCGCGCGCAGTTATATCGATGTAGCCAAAGAGGTGATGAAATTAAAAGAGCAGAAAGTAGATGGCATTGTGATCGACCTTCGTAATAACGGTGGTGGTTCTTTATACGATGTTGTTCAGATGGCGGGTCTTTTTATCGAAGACGGTCCGATCGTACAGGTAAAGGACCGGGATAACAAGCCAAGCGTACTGAAAGATAAAGACCGTTCTGTATTATATTCCGGTCCGCTGGCTGTGATGGTAAATGAATTCAGTGCTTCTGCATCTGAGATCTTTGCTGCCGCGATCCAGGATTATGGAAGAGGCGTGATCATTGGCAGTACGTCTACCTATGGTAAAGGAACAGTGCAACGTAATATCGGTCTCGATCCGGAGACAGGATTCTCTATGTCCAATTCCGAATTGGGAACTGTGAAGCTGACCCTGCAGAAGTTCTACCGTATCAATGGAGGTTCTACGCAATTAAAAGGCGTCAGCTCTGATATTGTATTACCTGATCAGCTGGAGCAATTAAAAGTAAGAGAGAAAGATGATCCCGATGCATTGCCATGGGATGAGATCAATAAATCACCTTATTCAAGCTGGAACGCAGGATATGATTTGAAAGTAATCCAGCAGCTCAGCAACCAGCGAGTACAGAATGATCCGACATTTAAACTGATCAAAGAAAGCACGGACTGGCTGGCAAAGCAAAATGAAAAAGGAAGTTCATTGCAACTGGACAAATACCGCCAGGAGCAAAAACAGATCCGTTCTACTTTCACCCAGGTACAGTCATTGATGAAACTGAACAGCGAGATCAATGTAACAGCGCTTCCTGGTGAAACAGACCGTTGGGCGAATGATAAAAGCAAACAGGACCGGTTTAACCAATGGTTGAAAAACCTTCGTACTGATATCTATCTCGACCAGGCAGTGAAAGTGGTGAATGATGTGATCAACCAACAGAATCTCGCGAAAGCAAAAGCGGGAGAAGAGCCGAAGAAGGCGTTTTGATATAGTATCACGTATTAAATCGTTGGTTTTAGGTTTTAAGTGTTAGGTGTTAGATGTGAACTATTCTTATAATTAGTTAGCGTCTCACCTAAAACTTAACACCAATAACCTGACCTCTCCTTACAAATATCTCTCCCTGATAATATTCGCATGGTGCTGGCAGTGGCCGGCGATGATAAAGCCAAAGGCAAGCACATAGATCGGGGTATTATTGGAAATGCCATTGGTATCGAGTTGTTCCTCATCAAATGAACGGAAAAGGATAGAGGAGGTTTTCCTGACGAATTTGAATTCTTCTACCAGGTCGTCCCAATCGCGGCTGGCTGCTTTGGAATTGGCCGCATATTCATTTTCATCAAATCCAGGCAGCGATTGTGAATCTTTGCGCGCGATTGAAAGAGCGCGGTAAGCAAATATTCTTTCTGCGTCGATGATGTGCTGCAGCACTTCTTTCATTGTCCATTTACCTTCGCCATAGGCATAATCGTATTTATCCTTCGGGATGGATTTGAGCAATTTCAAAAATTCTTTTCCCAGTTTATCAATGGCTTTTACAACATCTTTATGTGTTGTTGCGGCGATGTATTTGTGAAAGGATTCCGGTACACGGGATAAGTCGGGGCGGGGCATGTGAGTAAGTTTTAAATTTTAAGTGATCAATTTTAAGGCTGTGGGGCGAGGACCTGAAGATCGAGGATTTTTTGGATAAGAAAAAATCAGCTGGCGTTAGCTTTTAGCATGACGAGTAGGGAATGAGAAGGGAAAATCCTGTGATTTTTCACCCCCTGCGGTTCTCCGCGATCCTCTGTGGAATAAGTCCGGGAGTGAGATACCTGGATAAAGTCTTTAAAAGATCTATGAATAGAATTTCTCTTACAGGGCATATACCACGGAGGACCGCGGAGAAGACACAGAGGGCCACAGAGAAACAGGAAGGGGCATAAAAAAACCCGGCGGGTGGCCGGGTTTGAATTCATTGTATTTGTGCGGGGGTGTTTTATCCTTTGGCTTTCTCTTTTACCCTGGATTTTATTTCTTTATTCGTTTCAGGCTTTAATGTAGCCGCTACTTTAACCGCTTCGTAAGCATTGATGATACCACCTGTACGGGAAAGTTCACTCATATTGACGAGCTCTGCACTTCCGGGTTTCTTTACTTTTTCCGAAGGCACCTGGGCCGATTTTTCGATCGCGTATTTTACCTGGGCAGGGGTCAGTTTCGGGAAATATTCCATGATAAAGGCAGCCAGTCCAGCCACCACAGGAGAAGCCATACTGGTACCCTGTAAATTCTGATAGGCGCTGCCGGGTACCGTGGAATAGATCCTTACACCCGGCGCAAATACATCCACGGTCTTTTTCCCATAATTCGAAAAGCTGGCCGTCATAGTTCCCAGTTTGGGATCGCTGCTGGCACCTACCGTGATCCAGTTAGTAGCCCTTGTCTTATCGAGAAATACTGGCGAAGGGAAATCAGCTGCGCTATCGATATCCTTGCTGCTGTTACCAGCCGCTTCTACCAGTAACACTCCTTTTTCCTGGGCATATTGTACCGCTTCATCCACCCATTTTTTCTCAGGAGAAATTGCTTTACCAAAACTCATATTGATGACTTTGGCCCCATTATCGGCGGCATAACGGATCGCAAGAGCGATGTCCTTGTCATGTTCATCGCCATCGGGCACGGCCCTGATCATCATGATGCGTACGTTATCAGCCACACCATTCACACCTATTCCGTTGTTACGTACCGCTGCAATGATACCGGATACGTGTGTACCATGAAGCGCACTTGTTTTACTGGCCATCACATCAGGATTGCCATAAAAGCGATCGTTAAAATCATAGTAATTATCTTTTACGATATCATCGCGGTAGTTGGGCGGCGCTGTTTCTACTGCTTCTCCCTTGCGGATCTCACCTTCGATATCTTCCATGATCTGCAGGTTCGTGATATCGTAGTTATCATTTGCTTTGCAGATATCCATGTACACGGCTCTTGCTCTCATGGCATTGAAATCGGAAGGAGCGTAATTTTTCAAATCATTACCGCTGAATTCGGCTTTTCCCAGTTTAGCCGCGATCAATGAATCACCTTTTTTCAACGCCGGCAATAACTGTTGTTTGAGCATCGCTACTTCATCGAGATCCACATCACCCAGTATCTCTTCTTTGGCATGAAGGTAATTCTCGTATTCTTCTTTGTCTTCTTTGCTAAGTGTAGCTTCGTCCACTTCTTTATTGGCCCATTTTTTCTTGAGCTTGTGATAAAGACGACTGGCTTCTTCCGAATCTTTGTCCACGTTGCGGCCATCACGACCACCGAGGAAATTCCAGCCATATACATCATCCACATAGCCATTGTTATCATCATCGATACCATTGCCCGGGATTTCGTTGGGATTTTTCCAGAGAATCGATCTCAGGTCTTCGTGAGCGGTATCAACGCCCGAATCGATGACGGCTACAATAACAGGTGTACTGGTTAATTTTTTGGATTTGACGAAGGCATAGGCTTTATCGATGCTGATGCCATAATAGCCGCTGTCTTTTGCATCCATGAGGTGCCAGCCATTAGGTATATCTTTTTTCTGCGCCAGTAAATTCAGACTACACAACAGGCATACCATCGCCAGCAAGGGGGTACGTTTCATTGCAATGTTCATTTATCGTTATTTGTTTTTTTGAATGGGTAACAGGTTCAAATTTTAAACCATTTTCATCTGTAAAGATGTAAAAAGCACCAAAAATAATACATACCACTCATACATTTTATGAAAAGAAAAACCCTGCAAATCTTCAAATCTGCAGGGTTTTTATCTATGCGGATGCTAACAAAATGTTATTGGTTGCTTACTTTCATTTCCACCCGTCTGTTTTTAGCTTTTTCTGCAGGAATTTTTGAGGTCGTCAATGGCTTATCTGGTCCATACCCGATCGAAGTCAGGCGGGAAGCGTCGATACCCTTTGCCTGCAGGTAGGCTTTTACATTATCAGCCCTTGATTGCGACAGCTTTTTATTCAGCTCATAGATACCATCGTTGCTGGTGTGACCCTCAATTGACAATTTCAATTCAGGATTTTGTTTCAGCAATGTTACGACATCATTCAATGTTGCGAATGAGGCAGTAGAAATATCTGCTTTACCAAATTCGAACTGGATGCGTTTAGCGGCATAGTTCACTTTTTCCACGATCTCTTTCTTCACTTCAGGACATCCGCCATTGTCCTTCAGTCCTACTACATCCGGACATTTATCCTCTTCATCATTCACTCCATCTTTATCCGAATCAGGAACAGGGCAACCGGAATAACGACCCACACCAGGTACGGTCGGACATTTATCATCCTTATCCACCACACCATCTTTATCTGTGTCTTCATACGGACAACCATGATTGTCTTTTGCGCCACTGACGGTTGGGCATTTATCATCTTTATCGAGTACACCATCACCATCTTTATCAGGGTAAGGGCATCCTTTGTTCTCCACAGGACCGGATACAGCAGGGCAGGCATCTTCTTTATCGGCAATACCATCACCATCTGTATCAGGACAACCGTTCAGTTTGGCAGAGCCGGCTGCTTCAGGACATTTATCTTTTTTATCAGGTACGCCATCATGATCCCTGTCATTACCGGCACGGGCCACTGATTTACCCAGGAATACCCCGAGTGTGATGCCCATCACTTCATTTTTGAATGTGCCATTATAGTCAGGAGATTTATAAATATTATTGAAACCACGGCTATAGTTCGCCGTCAGGAATACACGACCGATCTCAAAACCAGCGAGGCCATTCAGCCCATAATCATAACTGGTGTATTTGCCAGGGCCTTTACCCACCGCAGGGTCGAGATTTTCATCGACGTAATAAGCACCGCCTTTGGAAATGGTTTCTGTTTTCTGGTATCCATCAAAATAAAAAGAGAAATAGGGACCACCGCCAACAATGAATTTTACGGTCTTGCCCAGTTTTAATTTCAATACCAGGTTAAGAGGGATATCGATATAATTGAGGAACTCACTACGATTCAGGTTGAGGGTATCATGAAAAGCCGTATCCATGATTTCTGAATACTTACGGCCCTTATGATAGAAGGAAACACCCGGCTGAAAGCTGAATGTACCACTCTTGCTGAAAGGAAGATCGGCTAACATGCCGAAATGCACACCTGTGCGCGGGGAATAATTCTTCTTGATATCATTCCAGTTAGGAAGATCGTTGTCTTCGAGAATATTTGACTGATGACCGCCGCCAAGAATACCAACTCTTAGCTGCGAAAACGAACTTGTCGCGACAAATAACGCAGCAAACAGGAGAGTAAAGATTCTTTTCATTGGATAACAAATTGGATTTTAAGGGATAATGTTTCTAAGACAAAAGTTGTAAATATTTTGCACAAAACAAAAGACTTATGAATAAAACTCTCAATCCCAGCCTGTAACAACGAATTTCTACGTCGGTTTATTATCTATACATGAAATTTTATTCCCTGTGCCAAGGGGAGATTTGTACTATAATTGATGGTATTGGTCTGTCTTCTCATATAGGCTTTCCAGGCATCGCTGCCGCTTTCCCGGCCGCCGCCGGTTTCCTTTTCCCCGCCAAAGGCGCCGCCGATCTCGGCCCCGCTGGTACCGATATTCACGTTGGCAATACCGCAATCGCTGCCGGCATGGGATAAGAATTGTTCTGCTTCCCGCAGGTTGAGGGTCATAATAGAGGAGGAGAGCCCCTGCGGTACGCCGTTTTGAATGGCGATCGCTTCTTCAATGGTTTTGTATTTTAAGAGATAAAGGATCGGGGCAAAAGTCTCGTGCTGCACAATTTTGAGATCAGGATGAGCTTCGGCCACACAGGGTTTTACATAGCACCCGCTTTCATAGCCTGCGCCTTCGAGTGTACCGCCTTCCACGATAAATTGCCCGCCCTGGTGTTTGCATTCTTCAATGGCCTGCAGGTACATTTTTACAGCCTCTTTATCAATGAGCGGGCCTACATGGTTTTTTTCATCCAGGGGATCACCGATCCGGAGTTGCTTATAAGCATTGACCAGCTTTTCCTTCACTTTATTGTATACATCTTCGTGGATCACCAGGCGGCGGGTAGTGGTACAACGCTGACCGGCTGTACCCACTGCTCCGAATAAAGAACCAAGTATGGCAATGTCGAGATCGGCATCTTTGGAAATGATGATCGCATTGTTTCCGCCGAGTTCCAGCAGGGCACGTCCCAGCCTGGCGCCAACGGCTGCCCCAACCGCTTTACCCATCCGGGTAGAACCGGTAGCAGATACCAATGGAATGCGGCCATCATTGCTCATCCATTCACCTACTTCGCGTCCTCCGATCACAATACCGGAAACGCCTTCCGGTACGCCATTTTTTTCAAATACATCTGCAATGATATGCTGGCAGGCGACGGCGCATAAGGGTGTTTTTTCAGACGGCTTCCATATACATACATCGCCGCAGATCCAGGCCAGCATGGTGTTCCAGCTCCAGACGGCTACGGGGAAATTGAAGGCGGAAATGATTCCTACAATACCCAGGGGATGATATTGTTCATACATGCGGTGAGCAGGTCGTTCACTATGCATCGTATATCCTTGTAATTGCCTGGAGAGGCCTACGGCAAAATCGCAGATATCGATCATTTCCTGTACCTCGCCATATCCTTCCTGTAAACTCTTTCCCATTTCATAGGAAACGAGTTTACCCAGTGGTTCTTTATACTGACGAAGCGCTTCGCCAATCTGCCTGACCACATCACCACGTTTGGGAGCAGGCCATAAGCGCCATGTGCTGAATGCTTCCTGTGCTTTTTGAATTACTTTTTCATACCCCGCTTTATCAACAGCGGTAATAGCGCCAATCAGTTTGCCGTCTACAGGAGAATAAGAGGAAATCGTTTCTGTTCCTGTTTTTATCCATTCTTTACCGGTGCTGGCGCCGGAGTTATTTTTATCGATGCGTAAGTCTTTCAGAAAATCCATAGTAATCGTTTAGGATACAAAAATATGAAATGTAAAATGCAGAATATAAAATCTAAAATGTAAAAGGAATGAGAAAGCATCATCGTTGGTCCGGTTACTTTCTCATCCCTTATTTCTCATTTCTTATTCTTTATTCTCTTAATACTGCTCCTCCCTTGAAGGAAAATCTTTGCTTTTTACATCGTGAATGTATTGTTGTACAGCTTTGGTTGCCTGTTCGTGAATGTTCATGTATTGACGAAGAAAGCGCGGTTTGAATTCTGTATTGATCCCTAACATATCATGCATCACCAAAACCTGTCCGTCGCAATCCTGTCCCGCACCGATACCGATTGTAGGAATAGTAATGCTTTGCGATACTTCTTTAGCAAGCGCGGCAGGAATTTTTTCAAGCACAACAGCAAAACAACCTGCTTTTTCCAGGAACTTCACATCTTTTCTCAGCTTATTCGCTTCTGCTTCTTCCTTTGCGCGAACGGTATAGGTGCCAAATTTATAAATGGATTGCGGTGTCAGTCCGAGGTGACCCATGACCGGTATACCGGCTGAAACAATTTTCCTGATCGAATCGATGACTTCTTCACCACCTTCGAGTTTGATGCAATGCGCGCCTGTTTCTTTCATGATGCGGATAGCAGAAGCCAGAGCGATATCGGAATTGGATTGATAAGAACCAAACGGGAGATCAACTACTACCAGGCAACGCTCCACGCCACGGATAACGGATGAAGCATGATAGATCATCTGGTCAAGTGTAATCGGCAGCGTGGTTTCATGACCAGCCATGACATTGCTGGCCGAATCGCCCACCAGGATGACATCGATACCGGCACCATCGATGATTTTGGCAAAGGAAAAATCATAGGCGGTCAGCATACTGATCTTCTCACCGGCTGCTTTCATTTTCTGAAGCGTATTGGTCGTTACGCGTTTTACTTCTTTATCCAGAGGAGACATATATGGGATTTTGAAATTTTGGTCCCGCAAAATGCGGAAGGGAAATTTATTTTAATAGTTGCTTTTATTCTTTTTGGCTGTTTTGCAAGCCGCTGTAAAGATAGCAGTTAGCTGTCTTGCTTCATCAAGTAACAGTTGAATCTCGTCCTGGCCGGCATTATTAGTTTCGGGAATAATATCCAGCCAGAATGCAGTTTCGTCAGCTTCTTCTTCGACTATAGTTATTTTAGAAATGAATTCAGCATGGGACCGTGCCCTGCAGGCGGCCCTGTAACTGGCGGCTACCGATGATGCACAACGCCCTAGTTGATTGGCAATAATAGTCGCGCTTCTTTTTGCCTGGAGTTTATCTATGAAGTTTAAAATATCAACAGTAAATTTTCTTGTTCTGATCTTCAATTCCTTTTCCGTCATAAAAAAATTTGACCCAAAATAGATCAAACAAAAAACCTCTCCATGGGTTTTTCCTCATTTATAAATGTTTTTTTCTAAAATTTCTCAATCCCTCGCCTAATATCCTATGTGGTGAAAGAACTGACTGGCATAGGTTTCACCACATAGGATATCAGGGAATATAGAAATACACACATAGGAAGTATTAATGTCCGGTTGCTTCCAGTTTTATTTCTTCGTAGAGGTTATGAATAAGACCGTCAGCTAATCCGATCTTGGGAACAAAGATCTCTTCGGCATCGGCCCAGCGCATAACATTGATATGGATAAGAAGGGCAGGAACGATCACATCTGCACGATCCTCTCTGAATTTATAAACACTCATCCGCTGCTCGATAGACATAGTGCTGAATTCCTTGTAGTAGTCGCGCAGCAGATCCAACTGCAATGGTTTTCCTTCTTTTCTTTTCGACAGGGAAAATATTTTATTGATGTTACCGCCGGAACCAATGGCCGTGACATGATGATGGCCTTTGATCTTCGTCTTGATAAATTCTTTCATTTCACCCCAGGTCGCTTCTGTTACCTGGTTTTTCAAGAGGCGGATCGTTCCAATATTAAATGATTCTTTAAACACAAGTTTGCCATCACTGAAGAATGTCAGTTCGGTACTGCCACCACCTACATCGATATAGAGATAGGATTCTTCTTTCGTCATATTCTCTGCAATATGATTTTCATAAATAAAGGACGCTTCATCCTGCCCGCTGATCACGTTTATTTCAATCCCTGTTTCCGACTTTACTTTTTTGATGATATCGCCGGCATTGCGGGCATCACGCATGGCAGAAGTGGCACAGGCTTTCAGGTGCTTTACGCCATATACATCCATCAGCAACTTGTATGACTTGATGGTTTTGATGAGATTTTCTGATTTAGCAGGAGAAATTTCGCCTTTGTCAAATACATCAAAACCCAGGCGGAGAGGGACGCGTACGAGTGCGATCTTGATAAATTCAGGAGAACCCTGTGGCGGAGTGATAATATCGGTGATCAATAACCTTGCTGCATTACTTCCGATGTCAATGGCTGCCAGTCTCACTGTTGGGTTGAGTTTTTTTGTATAAATAATTATAGGTTTCCACCTGTGAACGGATCTTTTTCCGGGAAGACCTCACATATTCATTGATCAGTTCATTATCCAGCCATCTCGCTTTTACATTATCCTGCAATTGTATATTCAATATATCAATCAGTTCCTGTTTGATCTCTTCATGCAAAACGGGACAGGTTGCTTCCACACGATGTTCCAGGTTGCGTAACATCCAGTCTGCCGAAGATATATAAACTTTCTCTTTGCCCCGGTTGTGAAATACCCACACCCGTGCATGTTCGAGGTATTCATCAACGATACTGATGGCACGAACAGGTCGTTTGAATTTTTTATTTTCAGAAAGCATACAGAAAATGCCCCGGATGATAAGACGGATCGGTACACCGGCACGGGCCGCTTCATATAATTTCCCGATCATATCTTCATCAGAAAGAGAATTCATTTTTAATGTAATGCCGCAGGGATTATTCTTTTTTGCCTGGCGGATCTCTTCATCGATCAGTTTTTCCATTTCCTTTCTTACAATATGCGGGCTTGGAATAATGGTGGTACAACTTTTCAGGGTATGCGTACCCGAACGATAATGTTCGAGGTAATTGAACATCCGGCTAAGATCGGTCATGATCCGGGGATTCGAAGTAAACAGGCAATGATCGGCATATACGCGCGCTGTTTTTTCATTCATGTTGCCGGTGCTGACAAATCCATAAAGGATGCTTTTATCATTCACCCTTTTACGGATCAGGCAAAGTTTGGCATGTACTTTCATATCCGGCGGTCCGAGTAATACTTTAGCGCCTTCTTCTTCCAGCCTGGCTTTCCATTCCAGGTTGGCTTCTTCATCAAACCGCGCCCTTAATTCAAGTACCACTACCACTTCTTTACCATTACGTACGGCATTGATCAATGCGTTGATGATCTTCGACTGGTCAGCCAGCCGGTAACAGGTGATCTTGATGGTGGTAACATCGGGATCGAAAGCCGCTTCCCGGATAATATCAATCAAGGGAGTAAAAGAATGATAAGGGAAATGCAGCATGAAATCGCGTTGCACAACCACTTCAGAAACGCGGTTTTCGGTCAGCAACGGATGATCAAATGGTTTCTTTCTTGCTTTTTTGATTTTGAACACCTGTTCCGGGAAATCCATGAAGTGCCGGAAATTATGAATGCGTCCACCCGGTAGAAAATTATCTTTCTTGGAAAGATTCAGGCGTCGGGTAAGATATTCCAGCAATCCCGCATCCATTTCCTTATCATATACAAACCGCACTGGTTTTCCTTTGCGGCGGTTCTTTAATCCTTTTTCTATTTTCTGAATGATATTAGTGGTAAGATCGCTGTCGATATCGAGTTCGGCATCTCTTGTCACTTTAAACACATTGGCCTGGTATTCTTCATAGCCGAAATAAGAAAAGATCTCGGGCAGGTTGAAACGTACAACATCTTCCAGAAGAATAATATGCTGTTCATCGGCTTTGGAAGGGAGCAATACAAAACGCCCGACAACACGGCTGGGAATTTCAATCAATGCATATTTTCTTTTTAATGCATTTTCCTTTTTCCACATCACCACACCGAGGTAAATCGATTTATCTCTCAGGTTGGGAAACTGGGGAATGTTCTCGATCATCAGGGGAATGATATTCGAACTGACTTCCGCATCGTAATAATTCCGTACAAATTCCTGTTGTTCGGGGTTCAGTTGCGATTCGGTGACAAGAAAGATCTTCTGCTGTTTCATCTCTTCCTGCACCTTTTCCCAAATGCGGGCAAATTCACTTTGCTGGTTAAGTACGATCATCTGTATATCGTCCAGTATCTGCTGTGGTTGCTGCTCCAGGTGCATATTCACTTTGGTGCCGGTAAGCAGGGTCATTCTTTTCAGTGTGGCGACGCGCACCCGGAAAAATTCATCCATGTTATTGGAAAAAATGCCGAGAAAGCGGATACGTTCCCTCAGTGGAACTGTTTCATCACCGGCCTCCTGCAACACTCTGGCATTGAAAGAAAGCCAGCTTATATCCCGTACAATCGTCTTTTGTTTATTAGGTGACATATTTTCTATTATAAGAAATCCTTATAAAGATAAAGAACGGAGGATAGGAGGTATGTTAAGTTTTAAGGAAATCAAAATTCAAAAGTAAAAAATCAAAAAACTCACAATTACAGAGTATATTTTTGATTTTTAATTACTCTTCGCTGTCTTTCTCTTATTGTACCAGGGCAACAGGATAAAACTAAGCAGGCCGCCTACCAGTATCACTACTGTTTGCACGATCCATAATAACCAGCCGAAGGCCATGGCGATACCTTTTTCTACTCCATACATGATCATGGTGCCTTCGATAAAAAAGGCGTATCCGCCGATTCCACCAGGAGAAATGACCATGCCGATACTGCCGGCCGACAATACCGTGAACGCTTCTTTGATACCATATTGCTCGGTTTCATGCAATGCCTGGAAACCGATATAGCCACCAGATAAATAAAGCGTCCATAAAAGAACAGTCAGGAAAATGAATTGCTTTTTCTTGCGCAGGTGACGGATCGAACTCAATCCCTGCCAGACCCGCGCACCAATAGAGCGAAGTGTCAATGACAGGTCATTGAAGTTTTTCTTTTTAC
The DNA here is from genome assembly GCA_946479615.1 of uncultured Bacteroidota bacterium. The sequence goes on from CAMLGR010000024.1 coordinate 35,430, forward strand.
GGATCATCCATATTGCTATGATAATGGCAACCAGGAGAAGTATACCCAGCGGCAATACCCAGGCCGGGATCTTTTTACTTTCTTCCACACCCGGACTATTAAATAACTGGTCGGCCAGTTGTGAATACAAACCCGGTTGTATCGCCAGTGTGATACCAAAGATGGTCAGGAGGGTAACCGCATCGATCAGTCTTTCGAGGATGATCGTGCCTACCAGTTTATCGGCCGGGATCTTTTCGTAGCGCGATAGTACCGTACATTTTATCACTTCACCGAGACGGGGCACACCCTGGTTGGTGAGGTAACCGATCATGACGGCAAAAAAAGTATTCGCTTTGTCGGGTTTATACCCCAATGATTCTATGAGCAGCCGCCAGCGCAGGGCGCGTGTATAATGACTAAGCAATAAAATACCGATTACAGGAATGGCGAGATAATAGCGGGCATGACTGAGTGCAAATTTTATCTTGACCCAGTTCTCGTGATTGATCCCTTTGACAGACATCCATACAAAGAAAAAGCCCAGCGCAAAAAAGAAGAGGTATTGCAGTATCGTGCTTAGCTTTTTATTCATAAATGGGTTACGGGGATTATTCGTCAGCGTTTATTTCCTTCTTTGGGAAAAACCAGTGTAGGCTTGAATTGTTTGGCTTTTTCAAATTCCAGGGAGGCATAGGAAATGATCACGACCACATCGCCGACCATGGCTTTGCGGGCTGCCGGTCCGTTGAGACAACAGATACCCGAGCCGCGTTTTCCTTTGATCACATAGGTTTCGAGCCGTTCACCGTTGTTTACATTTACGACCTGCACTTTTTCGTTTTCAATAATATCCGCGGCTTCCATGAGGTCCTCATCTATAGTGATGCTGCCAATATAATTAAGGTTAGCTTCTGTAATCACCACCCTGTGTATTTTAGATTTCAATACTTCTATCTGCATGATGCAAAAGTAACTGTTTTAAAAAATTAAGACTATTATCTCTGTGTCCTCTGTGTCTCCTTTGTGGCTACAGAGACCCGGATTATAATAGTACATTATCAATCAACCTCACATCGCCTAAAAAAGCGGCGGCTAATGTCACCAGCTTTTGTTTGCCATCCCAATGATCCACGGGTGAAAGATTGCCCGCATCGACGATTTCGATATAATCTACTTTAAATCCTTTTTGAGTGAGAAAGTTTGTGGCTTCTGCTTTTAAATTGTGAAGATCGCCCGGTTGCAGTTTGCTTTTGATATGTTGTAAGGACTGATAAATAAAAGGAGCGAGTTGCCGCGCTGTTTGATCCAGCCGCATATTGCGACTGCTCATTGCCAGGCCGTCTTGTTCGCGAAGGGTGGGAGAGATATGAATTTTGATATGACTGTCCATGCCTGTCAGTTCCAGCAGTCTTTTGATGATCATGCATTGCTGGTAGTCTTTCTGGCCGATAAAAAGATCGTCGGGGTTGACGATTTCCAGCAGGCGGTGCACAACCTGGCAAACGCCCTGGAAATGACCGGGACGGTATTTTCCTTCGAGGATAGTTTCAATTTCGCCGAGATCGTAATGAGCAGGATGGGCAGTGCCCCGGGGATAGATTTCAGTTATACCTGGTAAAAAAACGACATCGCAGCCGGCTGCTTCCAGTTTATCAAGATCCTTTTCAATCGTGACGGGATATTTGCGGAAATCGGCCGGGTCGTTGAACTGGGTGGGGTTGACAAAAATGCTGCAAATGCTGTAACCGCTGACCTGTTGTGCATCTTTCAACAACGATATATGTCCTTCATGCAAGGCCCCCATTGTTGGAACGAAGCCTGTTTTAATTCCTTTTCTTCGCTGTGCATCAAGGTGTTTATGGAGGTCTGTTGCTTTTTTAAATAAGATCATGGATTATCCATTAATACCCAAAAATTACACAACTTAACTATTCCTTATAAAAAACAGTACCTTTGCCCACGTTTTTCTAAAAACGGTTTACCTAAAAGGACAGCATGTCAGAAAAAAAGAGAATTCTATTTATTGCCAACGAGATGTCACCCTACCTGGAGCTGACCGAGTTTTCCGAAATCGTGAATAAGCTTGCCATAAAAGCGAATGATAACGGGTTCGAGGTACGTTGTATCATGCCCCGTTTCGGGATCATTAATGAACGCAGGCACCGGCTGCACGAGGTGGTAAGACTTTCCGGTATCAATGTATCGGTGGATAATGATGATATGCCTTTGCAGATCAAAGTGGCTTCTTTACCCAGCGCCAGGCTGCAGGTGTATTTTTTGGAAAATGAAGAGTTATTCAAACGGAAATACATTTTTCATGATGAGAACGAAAAATGGTTTGACGATAACGGCCTCCGCACAATCTTTTTCTGCAAAGGCGCGCTGGAAACTGTAAAGAAATTCGGCTGGCCCCCTGATATTATCCATTGCAGTGGGTGGATGACGGGACTGATACCTGCCTACCTCAAAACATTATATAAAAAAGAACCCGTATTTGCTCATAGCAAAGTCATTTACACAGTGGGTCAGAATACTTTCAAAGAAAAGCTGGGAGCGGATTTTCTTAAAAAAGCCTTGATCCATCCTTCTTTAAAGGAAAAGGACCTGGAAGTATTCAAAGATGCGACCAATACGGCCATGTACCGGGGCGGCGCCAGTTTTGCGGATGCGATCACGTTTGGTTCCGAGAAAGTAGAAAAGAAACTGGTTGATGAATTTACCAAGGTCAGGGGCAAGAAAACCCTGTTGTATAATGAAGAATCTGATTTAACAGAGTATTTACAACTGTATAACGATCTTGCGAGCAAGTAAAATTTAACTAATCCCGGATAAATTTATTTTGTGAAGTATAAAAAAGTGGTCCTTTCGCTTGGAGTTACCTTTACCAGCGCCGCTATCCTGTTATTCTCCTGCAAGAAGATCAATGAAGCTACCGAACTGGGGGGCGACCTCATTCCACCTGTAGATAATATCACCACTTTTGATACCACCCTGGAAGTACAGGCATTCAATGATACTTTCTCCCTGGCTACCGATTCCTCTTATTCGATCAGTACCGACGAACATTTTGTAGGCATGATCAGCAATGATCCCCTGTTTGGAAAAACAGATGCCAAATTATACATGCAATTAAAGCCCGCTTATTATAAATATACTTTCGCCAACAGGCCGGATAGTCTTTTTATCGATTCAGCCGTTCTGGTACTGAATTATGTGGAGACCTATGGTGATACGACTGCATTGCAGACGATGAATGTTTATGAAATAGACCAGTCAAGCGATTTCAAATTTGACAGTGTATACAAGATCCGGGAATCAAATATTGTCAAAGGACCCCAGTTGGGTACCCGCACTTTTGCGCCGATGACGCTGAATGATTCTGTGTATGCTTACCAGGACACGACGGCAAACCAGTTGCGGATCCGGTTAAATGATGCATTTGGACAACGTCTCCTGAATTATGACACCACGGGCACTACCAGTCCTTATTCCTCTGATTCTGCCTTCAATGCCAATTTCAAAGGATTTGTGGTAGAAGCAACCAGTGGCAATGCCGTGATCGGGGTTGATCTTAGCGGCGCCAATACCAAACTGGCGCTCTACTATCATTATCATAATAAGAGTACCACCGATTTTGATACCACAGTGGCTTATTTCTCCTTTACTGCCGCTTCTGCTTCGGCCAATTATGTAAAACGTGATTATTCAGGAACACCGCTTGCCCTGGCAGCCGGAGGTACTACGCCTGATGATCTTGTCTATATTCAGAATTCACCTGGTTCTTTTGCTACGTTGAAAATACCGGGCCTGGCAGGTTTGAGCAACCGTGTTGTGCACAGGGCTGAACTGACTATGGAGCAGATATATGATGTATCTGATTCCACTTTCCCTTCACCCGGCGCTTTGTATGTGGATGCGTTTGATCCAACCTTACCGGGGTATCGAACCATACCGTATGACCTGTTATACGATGCCACGTCCAATTCAACCAATGTATCGGGTAACTTCGGGGGTCTGCCTTTCCGGTTAACCGACCCGGGCGGTAATCCC
>CAMLGR010000025.1 GCA_946479615.1 uncultured Bacteroidota bacterium
GGATCACTGAAGCACTGCCTATGCCGGTCGTGGCCCTTTTACCGCTTATTCTTTTTCCTCTTTTTAAAATAGGCACCCTGGAATCCGCTGCCATACCCTATTCCAACCCGGTCATTTATTTATTCATGGGAGGATTCATGCTCGGGCTGGCGATTGAAAAATGGAACCTGCACCGGCGTATTGCCCTGAATATTGTACGTATTACCGGTACCAGTGGCAACCGCATCGTACTTGGATTTATCCTTGCCACGGGTTTATTGAGCATGTGGCTTAGCAATACCGCGACCACGATGATGATGTTCCCGATTGCCTTGTCGGTAATTCATGTCATGAAAGAGAATCATACCGGCGACGGGAATATTTCCAATTTTTCGTTAACGATCATGCTGGCTATCGCTTATGCTTCCAATATCGGCGGTATTGCCACGATCGTCGGTACTCCACCGAATTTCGCCTATGTGGGGTATATCAGCAAAGCATTTAATTACCAGATAGGATTTATTAACTGGATGCTGATCTGTACGCCCCTGTCATTATTATTGCTCGGTTGTTTGTACTGGGTAATGGTAAAATGGTTATTTCCCAATCGTATTAAATCAGATCTATCCACCGGCCGGCTGATCAAAGATGAATTGCAGCAACTCGGCCCTATATCAGTGTCGGAAAAAAGAGTGCTGTTCATTTTTGCAGGAACTGCTTTTTTATGGATCACGCGTGACATCATCAACTCGGCACAGAATTTTGTAAAACTCGATGATACGATCATTGCAGTTATGTGTGCCGTGGCTTTATTTATTTGCCCGGCCGGGCAATCGCGGGATATCGCTGCTGATGCTGCAGACGAAGATGCTACCAATAATAATTCTATTCTTGAATGGGGCGACACCCGCAAAATGGCCTGGGGAATCCTTTTATTATTCGGTGGCGGGCTTTCGCTGGCCAATGCATTGGAAAAAGCCGGGTTGATCGAGCAACTGGGTCAATGGCTCGCGCAATTTGCAGGGAATAAATTCATGCTGGTGCTGGTGATCACAATCGTTTCTGTTTTTATCAGCGAGGTAACGAGCAATGTGGCGCAGGTGATCGTCTTTGCACCGGTTGTATCTTCCCTGGCGATGGCTTTAAAAATGGATCCTTTACTACTCGGGATGCCCATGACACTGGCAGCCAGTTGTGCCGGTATGTTGCCGATGGGCACACCACCGAATGCGATTGTTTTTTCCAGTGGTCATATCAAACTGAAACAAATGGTAAAGGCGGGTTTTGTCATGAACATTGTATCGATCATACTCATCACACTGTTCTGCTGGTTCCTCCTTCCTTTGCTGATGAAAGTAGTTTAATACTCTGTGGCCCTCTGTGTATCCTCTGTGGTTCTCTGCGTATAACTCCAGTAGTAAGATATCAGATTATAGTATTTAGAATTACGAATAGAATCTCTCCTCCAGGGTTTATTCCACAGAGAACCACGGAGGATACACAGAGGGCCGCAGGGGGGGATTTAGAATTTGGGACAGTTCAGCTTCTTGGCATTCGGATCGATAGGTTTTTTGATGTAGATCAGTGATAACTCTACACCACCTCTTGAATTGGAAGCTGCTTTGAGCGAAGAAGTATTTACATCATAGGAGACGCCGAGATGCCATTCTCCGAATTCGAGCCCGACATAAGGAATTACCGCATCTTTAAAACGATACCAGGTACCGAGATATACATTGGTAGGGTTTTCTTCGTCATTATTTACATTCAGTGCAAAAGCAGCGCCCAGCATGGTGTTATGTGCTTTAGCCTGTAAACTATGATTGGCGGCGATATTTAATGAATTATACGTTCCGACAGGGATCTTGCCACCCGCCTGTATCGTTACCCGCGGATTGAGCACGAAATTGGTGCCGGTAAAACTTTCCTTCGGACGATTGATATGATACATCGATGCGCCAAGGTAGTAATTATTATACCCGTTGGTAGAACCATTGAAAATAAATCCTGCATTCAGATCAAAATAACTGGCGCTTTGGTTCTTGTCAAAAACTTCACTGGTAGTGCCGGTAAATCCAAATGGGGTCAACTGATCCTGGAAATGAAGATTGGTCGCATCCAGCCTTTTATTTACATAAGTGCCCTGGAAGCCGGCTCCTATCTGGTTGTAGCCGTTTTCATCCAGTCCTTTGTGATAAGCAAGTGAAAAAGCGTAGTAGGTATTTTTTAAGGCGCCGTCTCCTGCTTTATCGCTGAAGCCCATGAAGCCGATACCGAACTGATCTGTTTCAGGGATACGGTTTTTCATGATCCCCATATCTATCGAAGCAGTGGTCGTTGTATAAGCGTTGTTGATAGTAGGCCATTGATTCCTGTAATTGGCCGCAAAACGGAATAATCCATCAAACTTGCCGGTCAGTGCCGGATTGAGGGTCATTGGTGAGGCAAAAAATTGGGAAAAATTAGGATCCTGTGCTATCGACACACGGGTCAGGCTCACGCAGATAGTCAGGGTTAAAAGAAGTTTTTTCATCTCAGCAATTATGTTTTTTCACTGGTTATTCCTGAGGGAAGTCCGGGCGGCTACCTGCTATAAACGTAGTTCAGCGCCGGAAATTGCCTCTTTCACAAACACCCCTGATCTTTCACTCACTTGAGATCCTGCTTATCAGGCAGGCGGGGGCATAAAACGGTAAAATACAAAAAAATAAGACCTCTGCAAATTGGTAAAAGCTGCTTGAAAAGCAATGAGGCGCAAGTGTTAACTTCTCTCTCACATTTGCACTTTCACCCCGAAAGCAAGATCTCCCGCATCGCCCAAACCCGGAACGATATAGCCTTTGGCTGTTAGTTCATCATCGATATCACCGCACCAGATCTTTACCGAAGGCTCCTCTCTTTTTACATATTCAATGCCAACTGTGCAGGCGATGGCCGTTACGATATGAATTTCTTTCGGATGGCCCTCTTCTTTTAGAAAGTGTATGGTTTTTACGAGGGAAGAACCCGTTGCCAGCATGGGATCGGAAATGATCACCACCCTGTTTTCCAGTTCCGGGCAGGAGATATAATCAAGGCTGATCTCGAAACTGCCGTCTTTATTATGCTTGCGATAGGCCGAAATAAAAGCGTTATCGGCCCGGTCAAAATAATTCATCATTCCATGATGAAGCGGAATGCCGGCCCGGAGGATCGTGGCCAGTACCGGTTGCTGTTCCAGCACTTTAGCGGTAGCAGTGCCCAGCGGCGTCTGCACCTCTCTTTCCACCCAGGGCAGGAGTTTACTGATCTCATAAGCTGTGACCTCACCAATTCTTTCCAGGTTGCGCCGGAAGCGCATTCTGTCCTGCTGGATTTCCACATCCCGCAGTTCGCTTACCCAATTACTGATAAGACTGTGTTGTTCACTTAAATTGATGACCATCCTTTACTTATTTTTGATGCGGCAAAACTAACATAAATATATTCCCCGTCGAAAAGCGGGGATAAAACACTGATGCTGTGCCGGCAGCAAAGAGGAAATTCAAAAAATAGCTTATATATGATAACTATGTGACCCTATGTTCCTATGTGGTGAAAACTACGCAAGACTGTTAGCATACTATATCTGCCTGGCGTAAATCTTACCACATAGGATCATAGGGACATAGGGGTCACATAGGGAGTTTGTTTGAAAATTCCTTTTATCTTTCGGGGCAGGTATCATTTAAAAAGGGCAGTAATGATCTACAGGGCTATTGGTTTGATGAGTGGTAGTTCGCTTGACGGACTGGATATCGTATTTGCAGAACTCCATGAAAACGGGGGGAAATGGAACTATGAAGTTAAAGCAGCTGATTGTTATTCCTATAGCGAAGCGTGGGTCAACCGGTTAAAAAACGCCGGTTCCTTATCCGCATTGGATTATTTACTGTTGCATGCCGATTATGGTCATTACCTGGGCGAACAGGTAAACCGTTTTATCGAAGAAAAAGGTATTCAATACCAGGTGGCGCTGATCGCATCGCATGGTCATACTGTCTTTCATTTACCGGGTAAAAGAATGACGGCACAACTCGGAGATGGATCGGCGATCGCGGCAGAAACAAAGATCCCCGTGGTATCTGATCTGCGTTCACTGGATATTGCTTTTGGCGGGCAGGGCGCACCGATCGTTCCGATTGGTGAAAAACTGTTGCTGAATGAATATGATTTCTTTTTAAACCTCGGTGGTATTGCCAATATTTCCTGCAACCTCGCTACCGCCGATAAGCCTGAATACATTGCTTTCGATATTTGCCCGGCCAACCGCGTTCTGAATATGCTGGCCAATGATGCTGTGCAGGAATTTGATGATGAAGGTCGTATTGCTGCTTCCGGCAAAACGAATACGGCATTGCTGGAACAATTGAATGTGATGGAATATTACCAATTGGAATATCCGAAATCACTCGCGAATGATTTCGGAACAGATATCATTTACCCGCTTTTAAAAAATACGGGTATGCCTACCAACCATTTATTAAGGACCTATACCGAGCATATCGTGGTACAGATCAAAACAGCCATCGAAGGATTAAAGAATAAAAAACGGAAGGAATCGACATTTAAATTGTTGTGTACCGGTGGCGGTGCGTTTAATACCTTTTTAGTGCAGAGATTGCGGGAACAATTAAAAGAACTGAATATCGAAGTGATCATTCCTTCTGTAGAATTGATCAAATACAAGGAAGCCCTGATCATGGCGCTGATCGGCGTGTTGCGCTGGAGAGAAAATACCAATGTACTTTCTTCTGTTACCGGTGCGGAAAGAGACAGCGTGGGTGGCGCTTTGTGGATGGGGCAGGAGGAGTGAGAGAAATGTAAAATGTAAAATTGTGAATGTAAAATATAAAACGTACCTGGTATGCTGTAAAACCGATTATATTTTGCGTCCCTGATATTTAATACAATATTCATTTCCGTGTTTTCGCCCCTCTACAGCTTGCGTTTTAGCAGTTTATCGATTATCTTTCGGATGTCTAAACCATCCTGCGTACCAAGCCCGTGCTAATGAGATTCAATTCCTTTTTTATCGTCCTTTCCCTGCGCAGGTTTGTCTTATTTATCCCTGTCTTATTTTCTTTTCCTGTAATGGCACAATTACGTGCTGATTTCAATATGGATAAAACAGGTGGTTGCTCACCACTCACTGTTTCTTTTACCAATACTTCTTCCGGCGTCAATGCGTCGACAACGTATCAATGGGATTTTGGAAATGGCAATACGTCTTCCCTGCAACATGCAGGCGCTGTTTTCTTTGAAGAGAAATCCTATACCGTAACATTAACCGTTAAAAACGGATCGGAAACATCTGTGCAAACAAAGACAATAGCAGTCTATAAAAAGCCAGTGATTGATTTCACGGTTTCCCAGGATCATGGCTGTGCTATCTTCCCGGTTACATTTACAGGAGCTGCTACCGGTGATGGCACAATCACTAACTGGCAATGGGATTTTGGAGATGGATTTACGCAGCAATCGTCTTCGCCATCGATCGTTCATGCATATACCTTCGAACAAAAACCGGTGATCAGTGTTACTGCTATCAATAATTATGGTTGTGCCGGTACTATTACCAAAAGAAATATCATTACTGTTTTTAAGGAGCTGGTTGTTGATTTCAAATCCGACAGAACGATTGCCTGTAATGCACCGGCTACGATACAATTTACCAATAGCAGTACAGGGTCAGGTACATTGACCTATCAATGGGATTTTGGTGATGGAACCATTTCCACGCAAGTTTCACCACAGCATACGTATACACGAAGAGGGACTTTTACCGTTAAATTAACTGTGAATACATCGGATGGCTGTACCCGCACAACTACCAAAACAGCGTATATCAATGTAGAAGATTTCGTGACCGATTTTACAGTGCCTGTCCTGCTTTGTTCGCAGCGCACAGCGACATTTAATAATCTCAGTACACCTCTTCCTGATGAATCAAGATGGATCATCGACGGAAATCCTGCATTTAGTTCCTATAATAATCAACCGGTGTCTTATTACTTCGCGAACGAAGGAATGCATACGGTAGAACTCATTAATACTTTTGAAACCTGCCAGCATAGCATCACGAAACAGATCGAAGTAAAGAAAACACCGGTATTAAACGGATTTGTGGTCGATATAGCAGGATTATGCGGTGCGCCGTTGCAGGTAAATTTCAAGGATACCAGTTCGGTTGCCGTTGCCTGGAAATGGAATTTTGACTGGTGGGCAAATAATAATACTGTTCATTCTACTGTGCAGGCTCCATCGTATACGTATACGCAGGATAATAATTACCAGGTATCGCTGACTATTTTTGATGCGGCCGGTTGTTCTGAATCGGTACTGAAACCAGTAGGTATCAGCCGTCCTTTGATCGGGATATTCCTGCCACCAGATGCAAATAGCCAGGGTTGTTTGCCCTTAACGGTTCCGTTTACTGTGCGTACTACCGATCCGATCACAAGTTATGAATGGAATTTTGGTGATGGCAGCACGTCTTCCGATCCCAGCCCGGTACATACCTTTACCCAGGCTGGTGATTTTGTTGTCACATTAAAATATAAAACTGCCAATGGATGTACCGGCACCCAGCTATATAACAGCATTCGTGTGTTTACCAAACCCAAAGCAGATTTTGCTTCTTTATCCGGTACGACGATATGCGGTAATTCATTTACTTCTTTTCAAAGCAGTTCTACCGGTACTATAACCGATGAAACCTGGTATGCCAATGGCGCTTTTATCGGTAATGGTTCCTCCGGACAGTTCAATTACCAGTTTCAGCAGGAAGGTGATTATACCATGCAATTGATCGTAAGAAATGCAGGTTGCAGTGATACTATGATCAGAACAAACTATATCAAAGTAGTGCCGCCTTTCCCTAAAATATCTTCTATTGGAAATACCTGCAATGGCAACAGGGACACGGTCTTTTTTTCCGATGCTTCGCGGCTGGCGAATAGCTGGGCCTGGGATTTTGGAGATGGCATCACTGCTTCCTATACTACGCAGCAACCAACGATCGCGCATATTTATCCGCGGACCGGGCAGTATAAAGTAATGCTGACGATCACCAACGGGGGCTGTACCGTAAAAGATTCGGCAGCTGTATATGTAATGCTTAAACAACATCCGCAGCTTACGGCACAGCAGGCAACTATTTGTAACGATGCGAGTTTGAGCTATGTGCTGTCCAACCTGGAAACCAATTCCTACCCGGGTGTATGGGTAAGTTATTTCTTTGATAAATGGGAATATGGAAATGGCGCACCTTTCACCGGTTATTACAGCAATGATTTTAATTTTGTACACCCGCTTCCATATAATGGCACGTTACAGGGTTTTGACAGGACGCAAGATAAGATCAGAGTGATCATCGATCAAAGTTATTTTGGTTGTGCCGACACCAGTAATTACATCCCTCTTTCTTTCAAAGGACCTAAATGTGGTTTTGAAATAGTAGCGGACAATCTTTGTTTTAAATCGATTGTAACATTAAGAGATACTTCGGTGGCTTCGGCGGGTTTTCCTATCCAGTCGTGGAAGTGGGATTTTGGAGATGGGGTTATTCAAACCTATACACAAGGTAGTATCGTCACCCATAAATATGCCAATCCCGGCATTTACAATGTTATATTAAAAGTAACAGATGCCAGCGGTTGTACTTCTACGGCTTCTGCTTCGCGGTATGTGCAGGTAACAGGTCCTAAAGCTGCATTCGGTACTTCGGGTACCAATGTACAACTGAACACGACAGTGAATTTTTATAATACCAGCAATACCTATAATGCGCCGAATGTAAACTGGCTATGGGATTTTGGTAATGGAGTTACCTCAACTCTTTATTCTCCGACGTATACGTATACCGTAGCAGGAAATTATGTAGTCATGCTGATCGCTGAAAATGCAATCACACAATGCAGGGATACAGCGAAAGTATCGATCACGGTACGTGATTTTAATACAGGATTCACCAGCAATTATTCTTTTATCGGGAATTATAGTCAATGTCCGCCGGTGCTGGCGCGCTTTTTCAATACCTCTACCAATTATACCAGGCTGGTATGGGATTTTGGGGATGGCAGCACACTTGAAGATCATTATGCGCCGGCGCATATGTACAATGCGCCGGGTCAATATATCATTGTGTTGAAAGTATACGGCTTTAATGGCCTGACCGGTACTTTCCGAGATACGCTTAATGTGGGTCATCCTGTAGCATCGATCCGTGCCGATGATATCGATGGATGTATTGGTCATACGGTAATGCTGAATGCGCCGGTCCATACCAATGCAGCAACTTATCTCTGGGATTTTGGAAATGGATATATGGCTATCCGCACGGATAGTTTCGCCAATCACCAGTTTATGAATGCAGGAACCTATACGGCTTCCCTGGTAGTGCAGGATGCGGCTGGATGTCGTGCAGCTGTGACTTTGGCTGATAAGATCACGATCCATCCTGATCCTGTTGCTACTGTTCTTCCTGTGAATCCTATCGCCTGTAAAAATATTCCGGTAGCCTTATATGCAAGTGGTGGTACCCGGTATGAATGGACACCAGCAAATGGATTAAGTGATAACGAAGTGGCTTCGCCGCTGGCTTTGCCGGCTACCACTACTTTTTATGAAGTACAGGTTACAGATAATAACGGATGCAAAGCAGTGAGCAATGTAACAGTTACCGTTCCTGCACCTTTTCAACTGAATACAGCTACCACCTTCAATGTATGTACGGGCAGCACTGTGCAGTTGAATGTGACAGGTGCGCAAACCTATCAATGGATCAATACAATAACGGGATTGAGTAATGCCGGTATTTCCAACCCGGTGGCTTCTCCATTGCAAAGTACGCTATATACGGTAGTAGGGTATGATCAATATCAATGTTATACAGATACCGTACCGGTTCAGGTGAATGTGCGGTCGTTACCTTCTGTCAATGCAGGTGCTGACAGGGAGGTCATCTATGGTTCGGAGAACCGGCTGAATGTATCCGCGAGCGCTGATGTGGTGAGATGGACCTGGTCGCCTGCGGATTATTTGAATTGTACAACCTGCCCGGCCCCGGTCAGTAAACCGTATTCACCGGTGGATTATGTGGTGACGGTATATAATAGTTATGATTGCAAAGCCACGGATACGATCTCTATTAAAGCCGGTTGTTCCGGTAATGGTATTTATATTCCTGATGCATTCACGCCGAATCACGATACGAAAAACGATCTGTTTGCTATCGGCGGTTATGGGGTCAGCCTGATCCGTTCCTTTACGATCTATAACCGCTGGGGTGAAATTGTTTTTGCGAAAAAGAATTTTGTTCCGGGCGATGCCGGTTCTGCCTGGGATGGCCGGTTAAAAGGGATCGATGCGCCGGCTGGTGTGTATGTTTATTTTGTAGAAATGGAATGCGGCGGTGGCGAGAGGTTTGAGAGGAAAGGGACGGTGACGTTGGTAAGATAGGAAATAAGGAATAAGGAATAAGAAATGAGAAATAAGGAATGAGGAAGGAATGTAAAACCGTAGAATGTAAAATATAAAATGTAAAAGGGGTGCCCGCTATCGGAAACCCCTTTTACATTTTATATTTTGCGGTTTTAGATTCTGCATTCCTTCCTCCTTCCTTATTTCTTATTCTTTCAGCTTCTACAATCCAAGAACACTTTTCAACTTCCCATACCCTCCTCTGCTAACCGGCACCTTTACTCCTGAACGGAGAATGGCGACATGATTATCTTTTTCATACGGATCGATCCTCGTGATCTGTTGTATGTTGATGATATAAGAGCGATGGGAGCGTACGAATTGCTGCTCATCCAATGTCTGTTCAAAATGGCTCATCGTTTTATTCTTCAGGAAATATCCTTCCTGTGTATGGATCTTCACATAATCATCTGCTGCTTCGAGGTAAAATATATCATGTACAGGAATGATCTTGATCTTGCTGCCATTCTTCACTACGATCCGCTGACTTTGCGAAGGAGAATGCGAAGCCGTTTCGAGTAATTCGGCAGGAACATTTTCGGGTTTGCTGGCTTTCTTTTCCATCCACTTGGTGACAGCCTTGTCAAAACGTTCCTGGTTAAAGGGTTTTAATAAATAATCTACTGCATGCGATTCAAACGCCTTGATGGCAAATTCATCAAATGCAGTAGTAAAGATCACTGCAGGTGCCGGTTCCAGCAATTCCAGCATTTCAAATCCATTGATCTTGGGCATTTGTATATCCAGGAAAATAAGATCGGGCTGGTATTGCTGAATTGCTTTCACGCCTTCAAATCCATCACCGCATTCGGCAACGAGTTCAAGTTGTGGTTGTTTTTGCAGGTATTCTTTAATAATACTTCTTGCCAGCGGCTCATCATCTATAATGATCACTTTACTCATACTGCGGAATTTTCACAATGGTTGTAAATATATTGTCTTTTACTTCAGTGGTTAACAAGTCGGCCCTGGCAAATAATAAATACAGGCGGCGATGGACAGAGCTCAATCCGAAGCCGGTCCCCTTTTTTGGTGACGAAGTTTGCGGATCAAACGGGTTGCTTACTGTGATGACCAAGTCATTGTCTTCTTTCCGGGCCTGCAATGTAATTAGGGTAATTCCCGTGGTATCATACAATCCAAATTTGATCGCATTCTCAACTAATGGCTGTAACAGCAGGGCCGGTACTTTCATCGACCGGCTCACTTCATCACTTTCTACCAGGGTTTCCAGCCGGTTTCCAAACCTTACTTTTTCAATATCGAGGTAAAGTTCCAGGTATTGCAGTTCTTCCTGTAGGTTTACCCATTTCGTTTCTTCTTTTTTTATAGTGCCACGCAGGAAATCCGACAATTGTTGTACCATTTTCCTGGCTTCTTCGGGTCTTGTGCCTATCAGTGCATTAATTGAGTTCAGGCTATTAAATAAAAAGTGCGGTTGCAATTGCTGGCGGAGCTTGAACAGTTCTGCTTCCCTGGCCAGTTTTTCTGCATCCGATTTGCGCTGATCGGTCCGTTGCTGTTCCTGCCAGTTGAACCAGATAATGCCAATCATCGTGACCACACTCATGACCAGGAAAGCCATGCTGGCCCTGATGATCAGGGAACGGCTGAGAAAAAAAGTATAATTCTCATAATCATCCAGCAATAACAATAATAACCAGCGCGTCAATAATAACCACAGTACGGTAAATACCACGCACATACCCAGTACATTGGTATACTGCTCGATCCGCGGAAGATAATACCGCAGTGTATTAACGATCAGGAGACAAAAAACCAGCAATAATAAATTACTGATCGCGCTGTCGGCAATCGAGGCCGGTAAGGGCAACCCAAACCAATAAAGCACCCATGCATGATCCACCATCAGTATCAGCCAGGCGATAATGAAAATGATCAGGAATCTTCTTATCGAAAAAAGAGATGTGGCCATGAGTGCTTATGCCAATTTCAGCAACTGGTGTGTTTGGGTGAAGAAAATGTTTTCGGCTTTCTGGTGCACGGTATAGATATAAGCATCTGCATTTTCTTTTTCTTCGATGCGGGAATATAATTCGGCCCCGTCTATCAACTCACTCAGCAGGTATAATTCACTGATATTAATGAACTGCCACTGTACCAGTTCTTTTTTGCGGTTAAAAAATGAATCCTGTTCATTCTTTCCCATTTCCTGCGCTCTTGTAAATGCTTCTTCCTTGTCGCCAGCCGATACCAGTCTTAATTGTTCATCAAACTGGGGACTGTGATCACCTTCACCGCAAACAATGCGGAATACAAATTTTGCGAGATACCATTTCATAATAGTCAGGTTGAGTTGGTCAAATGATCAGGTGGTTACGAACAGGGCTTGTCATCGTTTAATAGTAGCTCTTGATCTCGATACCGCCAAAGAGCACAGTACCTTTCAGTAACAGGTTCTTGCCGGATGTTTCAGTAAATGCAGCAATGGTTCTGCGGTCGCTGATACCTCCGAAAATGGTTACCGCATCAGACTTCACGGCCCAGTTGGCGGGTATTACCAGGGTAGCCCCACCAAATATGGCTGTGACTTCAAGTTCGGCTGTCTGTCCGGTTGGAATATCTGCTTTGGTCAGGTCTATTTCAGAGCCGCCAAAGATGTTGACCATATCGCCACCTCTGAAATTTTTGGAAAGAACGACTTTTTTAGTGCCGCCAAAGATGGAAGTAGTGTCTATATAATCGTCTTCACTGAATGTTTCACTCGGTGGCGGAGCTGTATCTTCTTTTATATCTGCAGTTTTTTTTTCCTGCCAGGGTCCTTGCCAGCGGTTACGCCGGCGCGGACGGATAATGAAGAATACACCCACTACGATAATGATCAATGGCCACATATGACGACGAAGCGTACCATCGAGGAAGTAATCATTTAACAGGAAAGCGGTACCGATCAGCATCGGAACAAACCATCCGCTATTATCAAACCCTTTGCGGAAGCCGATAAACAAACCGATAGCGATCAATAGCATTTGCCAGCTGAATACCCAGGGTGGTAAAGGGGCTCCAAAACTTTTTGCCAGGCTGACGCCACCAACCAGTAGCAGGAAGACACCTGTCCAGACGTGTGAATGAGCTTGAAGCGGGTCGTTGGCATGACGTTCCATACGCGCTTCCCATCTTCTCCTTTTATCCTCCCACCGCTGCCTGCGCCTTTCGTGACGACTTTCAAAATCTCTCATGATGTTTGTAAATTTTAATCAAATCTAAAGCGTAGAGAGCTTGTGGTCAAGTGGGGATAGCCGATATGTGCCAAAAACCCGGTAAATGGCGGGAAATAGAGGGTGAGCGACGGGGGTGGTTCTAGCAGGGGGAATGTAATGAGGGAAAAATAGAACACGGATAGAAGTGGATGGATGGATAATAAATGGATTTTTAATTTCTTCTGGTTATCGGAAATGACATTTGCCCACGGTTTCAACTGTGGGGCATAATGATTATCCGGATATCAGCTTTAAAGGGATACTTTGCTGACCCATGGTTTAATCATGAGCAAATATCATTTACTATAGCAGGGAATAGAACACGGATAGAAGTGGATGGATGATAAATGGATTTTTAATTTCTTCTGGCTATCGGAAATGACAATTGCCCACGGTTTTAACCGTGGGCAATAATGATTATCCGGATAGCAGCTTTGAGGGAATATCTCGCTCACCTATGGTTAAAACCATGGGCAAATAATATTTCGATGATATAACAAATCCCTTTCCATCCGTGTTCTATTCTTCCTTTAAAAACATCTTCACGCCGCCCCGGCCAGCCTGCCATTGTTTTGCTGTGGCAATCTTACCGTATTGCTCCAGAATTCTTCAATAGTTCTTATCACACCGATAAAGCTGTTAAGGTCAACCGGCTTGGTGATAAAACAATTTGCGTGATTATTATACGAATAGAAAATATCTTTTTCGCGGGAAGAGGTACTCAGCATAATAACCGGGATCGATTTAAACCGGGTATCTCTTTTGATGGATGATAGAACTTCGAGACCGTTCAATTTGGGAAGATTAATATCAAGCAGTATCAGGTCGGGCAGTAAGACCGAATCCTGCAGCATTTCCAAAGCCGCTTGCCCATCGCGGGCTACAGTTACTTCATTTTTTAGTTTTCCTTCTTTTAGTGCCTCCAGTGTAAGGATAATATCTCCTTCATTATCTTCCACCAGCAGGATTTTAACATTGGTCATTGTATATTGGATTAAGAGGTTACTTTTTTATCGTGAAAAAGAATGTACTGCCTTCATGTAGTTTCGATTCCACCCATATATTTCCGCCATGTCTTTCCACGATCTTTTTGCAAATCGCTAAACCGATCCCTGTTCCTGAAAATTCATTCCTTGTATGCAGGCGTTGAAAGATCACAAATACCTTATCAAAATATTTCGGATCGATGCCGATACCATTATCCTTTACAAAGAATTGCCAGGCATCTTCTTTTTCTTCAAAACCTATTTCGATAACGGGTATGGCAGCGGTAGTATATTTAAATGCATTGCCTACAAGGTTTTGGAATAGCTGGGTGATCTGCATTTTATTGATTTCTATCACGGGCATTTTTGATACGGTCACAACGGCATTTGTCTCTTTGATCTTGGTAGAAAAGATCTGCAATACCTGCCGCATCACCTGGTTCATATCCGTGGGGGTCCGCTGATCGCGGCTGGTGCCTACACGTGAAAATTCCAGCAGGTCCATGATCAGCCGTTTCATTCTTTCAGCACCCGATACCGCCTGGCCGATATACTGGGTGGCTGTATCATCGAGTTCGCCCTGGTATTTCTTTTGTAGCAATTGTAAAAAACTACTGATCATCCGCAATGGTTCCTGCAGATCATGCGAAGCGACATAAGCAAATTGTTCCAGCTCATCATTCGATGCTATTAATTCTTCCGCACGGCGGTTCAGTTTTTCATTCAGTTCAATGATAGAGGTTTCACTACGTTTACGCTCTGTAATATCCTGGTTGGCACCGATCGTTTTCGCAGGTTTCCCATTCTCATCTTTCACCACAAAAAAGCTAACGGCAAACCAACCAGTCTCACCAGTAGCATATATGATCTGATGCTCTATATGACAGCTATACCCCGGGTCATTGCTTTCCATGACTTTTTTCACTTCCCTGCCGATCAGTTCTCTTTCTGTTTCCGGTACAAAAAGCGATGCATATTTTTCCTGGCTCATTTCATAACCACCCATTTCTTCCGCAGTTGTTTTCAATAATGCATAGAACTGATCATTGAACGTGAATAGGCCGGTATCGAGATTTAATTCCCAGTAACCAAGTTTTGCAATGTCGGCAGCTACGGTAAGCTGCATTTTCCGTTTTTGTAAAGCTGCTTCAGCGGTTTTCTGGCGGGTAATATCCTGGTGTACGCCATAAACGGAAACCGGTGTGCCATTTTTATTAAATATAAACCGGCCTTCTGTATAGATGATCGCTACCGAACCATCTTTCTTTATAATGCGGTGGGTAAACGAAAATATTTTATGATCTGTTCTGGCGCCTTCAGTGATCTGTAATACCTGTTCAAGGTCTTCAGGATGAATGATGGAAAGATAATTGCTATAGGAAGATTCTATTTCTCCTTTTTCATAACCAAAAACACGATAGGTTTCTTCCGACCAGGTAGTGATATCATTCACCAGGTCCACATCCCAACTGCCAATATGTGAAATTTCCTGTGAGCGTTTCAATCCCTGTTCACTCTTGGCTAATAGAGTTTCTTTTTTTCGCCGTTCCGTGATATCACGGATAAAGGCGCAAAAGAATTCTTCACCGCCCTGTGTGATGGGTAATATGGTCAGTTCGATCGGGAATTTTTTATTCCCGCGGTTGATCGCTGATATTTCGAGTAAAGTATTGAGTTGAGGATTGTAGCCTGTTTTTCTGTATTCTTCGATGCTATCGGTATATAATTTCCGGAAAGCAGGTTGAATGATAATATCGGAAAGTACCGAACCCAGTACTTCCTCCGATTTCCATCCGAATATTTTTTCCGCCTGCGGATTCCAGAAGGTGATTGCGCCATTGAAATTCATACAAATGATGGCATCCAGTGCGGAGTTCATGATCAATCTTCTCTTTTCTTCACTATCGCGCAGGGCTTCATCTGTTTTCAATTTATTGGTGATGTCCTGCAACGCGCCGGTCATGCGCACCGGTTCATCTTTGTCATTGCGGATCACAAAGCCGCGGTCCATCACATATGCATAATTGCCATCGGCTTTCATAAAACGATATTCCTGTTCCCATTTGCTGGTAGTGGGTGTACGAACAGCGTCGATCAGGCTTTTCACTACTCTTTCCACATCATCAGGATGCACATGCTGGCTCCATGTTTCAAGTGTTTTTGCCGATCCGGGATCGTATCCAAACAGTATGCGATAACTTTCTCCCCAATAGAGGCGGCTGCTCATGATATCCCAATCCCAGATCGCTTCGTTGGTTGCTTTGACGACCATGTCATAGCGTTCTTTGGCGATCCGTATTTTTTCTTCCGCTTCTTTCCGGGCGGTAATATCAAAACTGATACCCATCAATCCTGTGATCTCTTTCTCCTCGTTCCGCAATGGGATCTTTGAGATGAGGAACCAGGTCTTGCTGCCATCTTTTTTAATATGCTGTTCTTCTTTGCCGATGATTTGTTCACCGGTATTCATGATCAGTTCATCCTGGACCAGTGTATGCTGCGCGGATTCCTCACTGTACAGATCAAAATCTATTTTTCCCAATATCTCAGCTTCACTGCTGAATCCTGCATATTCATAATCCATACGATTGGCCAGTGTTTTGCGAAAGTGCAGATCTTTTGTATATACATTGATGGGAAGAATATCGATTAGCGAACGCAGCAGCATACGCTCTTCGCGTATTTTCTTTTCTGATTTTTTTATAGCCGTCGTATCCCTGGCCACGCAATACATCAGCTTATCATCTTTATCCCAGCGGGCCGACCAGGTAATAAATATGATTTCACCATTGCTATGACGGCAACGATTTTCAAAATGATTGGTTTCTGATCCTTTTATAACAGAAAGAAAAGCAAAACGGGTTTTTTCCTGGTCCTCTTCCAATACCAGCGAGATGCATTCTTTACCGGTTAATTCTGTTGGTAAATATCCCCAGGTGCTGAATGAGGCAGCGCCGAGTTTTACAAATTCTCCCTGTTCGTTTATCGTGCAGATCACATCAAGGGATTGATCCATTATTTTCTGGAGTTGATCCCGGCCCTGTTTTAATTCGAGATCAGCTGCTTTTTTTTCAGTGTAGGTAATTTGTCCTAAACGGGGATATTCCTTTTGGGAAACGGGTTCACGCGGGTCGATTATTTTTTTTCCTTTTTTCATTGCAGTGAACGATAAAAGATAAAGCAGCTATGGTTTTTAAGAACCCGGAAGCAATCATAATCTGACCGCTCTCACAGGGACTTATAATACGGATAATACCAAAGGTTAGGATTCGGTTTTGCACCCGCAATAGCTGCAAAGATGGTTTTTGCGTAGAATTAATTCGACGATATATTTATAAACGGAAATAGTTTTTTCAATGAATTTATCATCATAAGTGTTTTACTTATCTTCAATATAAATATTTACGTATGTCTGATCAAAAACTGCTTGCCATTCTTTCTTTTCTATTGATCAATGCCGGCTTGTATGGCCAGGCAAAAAAAGATAAGAAATGGGATGTCAATAATCCTGATGTGCCTAATCATGAAGTTTCTTTTACTGTTACCGAGGGCACCTGGATGAACCTGGATGTTTCTCCTGATGGAAAAGAAATTGTTTTTGACCTGCTGGGTGATATTTATTCTATTCCTGCCGGCGGTGGTACCGCCAGGTTGTTACGAGGTGGTCATGCATTTGAAGTGCAGCCACGATATAGTCCCGATGGAAAAAAAATACTATTTACCTCCGATGCAGGAGGTGGTGATAATATCTGGTACATGAATGCTGATGGTACTAATGCCACACAGATCACGAAGGAAGATTTTCGCCTGGTGAATAATGGCACCTGGACACCGGACGGGCAATACATCATTGCCAAAAAACATTTTACATCGACGCGTTCACTCGGTGCCGGTGAAATGTGGTTATACCATATCAGTGGCGGTAAAGGATTGCAACTGACGGTTCGGAAAAATAACCAGCAGGATGTAAATGAGCCCTGTGTATCACCGGATGGGCGTTATGTTTACTATAGCGAGGATATGTATCCCGGTGGATTTTTTCAATATAATAAAGATCCCAACAGCCAGATCTTCGTGGTGAAAAGATTTGATCGCGATAAGGGAAAGGTTGAGACGGTTACCGGTGGTCCCGGCGGAGCGGTTCGTCCACAAATTTCTCATGATGGAAAATTAATGGCATTTGTAAAACGTGTCCGCACCCAATCGGTTTTATATATCCGCAACCTGGAAACGGCGGAAGAATGGCCGGTATATGATCAATTGACAAAGGATCAGCAGGAAGCATGGACTTTATTTGGAATCTATACCGGTTATGCATGGATGCCGGGCGATAAACAAATTGTTATCTGGGCCGGTGGAAAGATCAGGAAAGTAGAAGTGGATGGCGTGAACCAGGCAACAGAAATTCCATTTACGGCTGCTGTTAAACAACGCATCGATGAAGCGCCACGTTTTCAGCAGGAACTGAATCCTTCTTCTTTTACCGCGCATGTTATCCGTGAAGCGGTTACTTCTCCTGATGGGAAATGGCTGGTCTTTAATGCTGTTGGTTATTTATGGAAAAAGGAACTGCCTTCGGGAAAGCCGCAACGTATTACTACTGGCAGTGATTTTGAATTCGAACCTTCTTTTTCACCCGACGGAAAAACGATTGTGTATACTACCTGGAATGATTCGGCAGCAGGAACTATCTGTAAAGTAAATATGCAGGGTGTTGCCAAACCGGTAAAGATCAGTAAAACAAAAGCGATCTACCGGATGCCTTCCTTTTCGCCCGATGGTAAATGGATCGTTTTCCGCAAAGAAGATGGTGATGATGTACTTGGACCTGCTTACACAGCAAAGCCCGGTATTTATTTACTGGCTGCCGATGGAAGCAAAGAAAGTTTTGTAAAAGAAGGAGTGGACAGGCCAGCCTTTAATAAAAGTGGTGACCGTATTTATTTCCAGGATGGTGATGGTATGAACCGCAGCTACGGAAGTTGTAAACCCGATGGAGAAGATGAACGCATTCATTTAAAAAGCACCTATGGCAGCCAGTTCACGGTATCGCCGGATGAGAACTGGATCGCCTTTGTCGATCTTTTTGAAGTGTATGTAGCTGCCTTTCCCAAAACCGGCAGAACGATCGATATTAGCAGCGGCACCAGTGATTTCCCTTTGAAAGTGGTATCGAAGGACGCCGGTATCAACCTGCAATGGTCGGCTGATAATAAACAATTACATTATACACTGGGCGACCAGTACTATAGTATCAACCTCGATGAACGTTTTGAATTTATCGCTCATAAAGCTGATTCCTTATTTAAAGTTCCTGAAAAAGGGATCGATATCGGGCTGGAAGTGCCGGTTGATAAGCCCAAAGGGATTATTGCCTTTACCAATGCACGGATCATTACCATGAAAGGACAGGAAGTGATCGAGAATGGTACCGTGGTAGTAGAAGATAACCTGATCAGATCTGTAGGCAAAACGGGTGAAGTAATTATTCCTGCCGGTGCGAAACAAATCGATTGTGCCGGTAAAACAATACTGCCAGGGTTTGTCGATGCCCATGCACACGGTAATCATTTCCGAAGTGGCATCACACCACAAAAGCACTGGCCCTATTATGTAAACCTTGCTTTTGGTGTAACGACCATGCACGATCCTTCTGCCAACAGCGAAATGGTTTTTGCACAAAGCGAACTGGTAAAAGCAGGATTGATGACAGGGCCGCGTGTGTTTTCTACCGGCACTGTTTTATATGGCGCTGATGGTGATTTCAAAGCCGTGATCAACTCCATCGATGACGCGAGAAGCACATTACGCCGCACACAGGCATTCGGTGCCTTCTCTGTTAAAAGTTATAATCAGCCACGCCGCGAGCAACGCCAGATGATCATCCAGGCTGCGCGGGAATTGAAAATGGAAGTAGTACCTGAAGGTGGTTCTACCTTCTTTACAAATATCAGTATGATACTGGATGGACATACCACGGTCGAACATAACCTGCCTGTTGCCCCCTTGTTCGATGATGTGATACAATTATGGAAGAATGCAAAGACAGCGTATACGCCTACATTGATCGTTTCGTATAATGCGCTGAGCGGCGAATATTACTGGTACCAGCATAGCAATGTTTGGGAGAACGAACGCCTGCTCCGGTTTACACCAAGGGCAGTGGTTGATCCGCGTAGCCGTCACCGGGTGATGGCGCCCGAAGAAGAATATGAGAATGGACATATTCTTATATCAAAATCGGCTAAAAAGTTAATGGATAACGGCGTGAGGGTAAATATGGGTGCGCATGGACAATTGCAGGGCCTGGGCGCACATTGGGAAATATGGATGATGCAACAGGGCGGCATGACCAATCACGAAGCATTGGAAACAGCCACGATCAATTCAGCTTTCAGCCTGGGTTTGGATAAATGGATTGGCTCACTGGAAACCGGTAAACTGGCCGACCTCATCGTACTCGATAAAAACCCGCTGGAGAATATCAGGAATACGGAAAGCGTACATTATACAATGGTAAATGGACGCTTGTTTGATGCGCAACTGATGAATGAGATTGGTAATTATAATAAAAGCAGGACCAAATTTTACTGGGAAGTAAATAAGAACGCATACAGCTTTCCGTGGCATGATATGACGCAGAGTACGGAGGAAGACTGATTCCTCTATGTGAAACCTATGTTCCCTATGTGTCTATGTGGTAAGACTACGCCAGTCAGCTTTTTTACCACATAGGAACATAGGGAACATAGGTTTCACATAGATTTATTTTACGAAAGAGAAAGAATCGCCATCAAACAGACCTTTATCACTTAGTTTGAGATGCGGTATTACCAATAACGCCATAAAGGAAAGTGTCATAAAAGGAGAACCGAGTGTGCTTCCCATTTCTTTCGACATCTTATCGATAGCTGTATACTTCTCTGCTACCGTGTAGCCATCTTCATTGCTCATCAATCCTGCTACCGGCAACGCCACTACCATTTGTTTATTCTTGCTCACGGCACTTACGCCGCCTTCTTTTTCAATAACCAGGTTGACGGCCTTGCAAATGCTTTCATCATCGACACCGACAGCAACGATATTATGACTATCGTGTGCTACCGAAGAAGCCAGCGCTCCTTCTTTCAACCCGAAATTTTTAATGAATGATCTGGCAACCGGTGCATTGCTGTAACGATTCACCACTACTATTTTCAGGATATCTTTCGAAACATCAGTAAGTACTGTTCCATCTTTTACAGGTACTGGTTCCATCAGTTTATTGGTGATCAATTGTCCGTCCAATGCTTCTATGACTGGCACATGCGTATAGCCTTCTGCTATCTCTATCGTTCCGCTCCCGATTTCTATACCGGCCGTGTTATATACAAAATCCCCGGGTTGTTTCTGGAGGCAGGAAAAATTATTAACGATGCCCGCTTTTTTACTTTGGATATTTGATTGCTTATTTTCCGCTACCAGTTCCCCATCGATATAAGTTTTCGTTACTTCAAATTTTTTCAGATCCTTTACGATGATGAAATCAGCAGGATCACCTTCTCTTAGCAATCCAATATCCAGCTTATAGTGAAGAACCGGATTTACACAGGCTGCCTGTAATACATTGAATACATCGATCCCTTTGGCAACAGCACGTTCACAAAGCTGGTTGATATGTCCTGCTACTAAACTATCAGGATGTTTATCATCACTGCAAAACATCATATTATCAGCATGATCGTGTAACAGATCGGCCAGCGCTTCAAAATTCTTGGCGGCACTGCCTTCACGGATGAGGATCTTCATGCCATATTTTAATTTGTCGAGCGCTTCTTCTTTGGTAAAACATTCGTGATCGGTAGAAATGCCTGCATCGATATATTGTCTGGCCTGTTCACCTCTCAACCCCGGCGCATGACCATCGACCGGTTTTCCCAGGCGATGAGCTGCCGCAATTTTTTTCATCACTTCTTCATCTTTGTATAATACCCCTGGAAAATTCATCATTTCGCTCAGGTATTTGATCTCGTTGCGCTGCAATAATTTTTCTACGTCAGCAGCATCCAGGGCAGCGCCGGCCGTTTCGAAAATCGTAGCAGGTACACAACTGGGAGCGCCGAAGTTGAATTTGAAAGGAACTGTTTTTCCGTTAGCGATCATAAATTCCACGCCTTCCATGCCGCAGACATTCGCTATTTCATGCGGATCGCTGACCGTGCCTACGGTGCCATGTACAACAGCCAGCCTTGCAAATTCGGAAGGGACCAGCATGGAGCTTTCGATATGAACATGACTATCGATAAAGCCGGGTAAGATATAACCTTTGGTAGTGATGGCAGCAGCATCAATCTCACGTATGGAAATGATCCGCCCGTTTTCAACTTTGATCTCAGCAGGAAAAATTTTCCGGCCCCGGATATCGGCCAGGTTGCCGCTTATAGTAAATGAGTGCATAATGATTGCATTGGTAAGAATGCAATAAAGGTAAATGAATAGCTGTAATAAGTAAGGGGCTTAACTGATAGGGGTTTCGGCCATGGTCCGGCGATCGATCATCAGTTTTACCTGCGGTTCTGTATCGCTGAAGACTACTTTTTTCACTCTTTCTTTCATGAGTGCAATGGCTTCTTCATCATTTTCAAAAGCATCATTGATGTTGACCATATTCGCTGCCAGCTTTTTATAGTTCTTCGTCATCAGGTAAATGAAGATGTGCAGGTAGTGTATGCCGTCGAATACAAACGATTTCTTTTCGGCAAATGTATTTTTCAGCTTTAGGAATTCAGCAGGAATATCCGTATAGTGCATACCTGGTCTCAGGTGATGAACGGTATGATAGCCATCGTTCCAGCAGGTATGATTGTATTTGGTATTGATGCAATTAATAGCGCTGGTAAAATTATCTTCCGGGTCATTGCGGTCAATGAATGAATGTTGTGTCCAGTTACCCAGCATCATCACTACTCTTGCAAAGGCAAAGGGAATAATGAAGATCCAGAGTGTAGCATGGAGATTTACAAAACACATTCCCACGCAAAATGCATAAAAAGATAATTCGCCATAGGAAAGACGCATATAGAGTTTCTTTCTCTTTCGGCTGAATAAATACATGAACGTATCGCGGAAACCTAAGAACAAAAAGCGGCTGACATATTTTAAAAAATCCCAGAGACTGTCACGGCGGTAGGCGAGTGTGCTGCTGGCATCATCGGGCATATTGTTCTCTACGTGGTGCATGGCCATGTGGTGAACAAAATAGGTTTCAGGTGTATGACCAAAAAACGGGCACACGCCCCATATCACCCAATTATAGATCCATGTATGTGATTTTTTAAACAGTTTACGATGGCTGATGCAATGCAGCATCAAACCAAAACGTCCTTTGAAATATAATTGGGAGAAATAGAAATAAGGAGCGTAGGCTAACCACCACCAGCCACCTTTTAAAAGGGGCGTATACAGCAGCACGGCGATCGGTATGACCAGGATATGGATAGCAGTCAGCAGATGAATAAAGGGGAGATCCCTTTTATCATTGATGTATTTCAACCAGAACTTTTCGTACCGGCTGTATTTTTCCTTTGGAATATAAATTGGATCTGTCAGTGTGGTCAGGACCTTCATTCTGTGTTAATCAATTTTTTGCACTTTCCTGCCGGTATTACGGCAGAATGAGGGCATTGAAAAATATGACTGTTTTGGAAAACTGCGTTCAGGGTTGGGCGTGAAATTACAGTTTACCCTCAAACATTCTTTACTTTTTTGGAAAATCTTCTGTTACAAACGGTTATAACCGTTTAAAAGTATGTTTCGAATGTTAAATCCATGGAATAGACCCGGATCAATAAAACGGTTATTTTTCAAGGAGTTTTTTCATGAAAGGTGCCAGTTCATTTGCCATTATTTCATGGTCAGCAATATCGGGATGATAACCACAACCTTTGGGTACCATAGGATTAAACCGGAAGAGCTGGATAACCGGTTTACCGGGGTATTGATCCTGCGATCTTGCCTTGACAGTCTGCAGGCAGGCGAAAAGCAGGTCGCTTTTTGCGCCGGAAAGCATCGGGCTTGTCAATAATGCCACCTGTGTAACCGGGTAATGCTGGTAAATGGTTCCTATAAAATCGATATAGTGCCGGATAAAAGCGGCAGAATCAAATGGCAGTCTTGGGTTCTTGCCATCGCCATCGGAAAAATCGTTGGTTCCCAAACAGATGCTGACCACATCAGGAGTATAGCGGTTGAAATCCCAGCGTTGCACACTATCGATTTCCAGGTATGCAGATTCGTAGACCTGTGGCATGGTCGGTTCAGTAGTGTTCCAGTTGCGATAGATGCCGATACCGGATACGGAACTCAGCATAAAATCAGCATCGAGTGAACGTGCCACGCGTGGTCCATAGGCCCAGTATGCATTGTGCTGGTCATACCATTTATTGGTGCCGCAGGGAATTTCTTTGGTGTCGTTTCCAAATCCACAGGTAATGGAGTTGCCGATAAATTCAATCTTTTTGCGGGCAGGATGGTCGGCGGCTTTCAACCCGGTTGCCTTTACTGCGGTTAATGCTACCTGCCCGTTATGGGATTCCGTGGCTTTGAATACACGTACAAGATGCGATGAATTATAAGCTGATGCCTTGATCGTAAAAGGTTTTGGAGCGGTGCCATCTACTTTCAGTCTTCCCTGGTATACATTATCGAGCTCAATAGAAACATAATTGTAATCCCCGGGAGAAGTAATATTCTTTATATAGATCACACAGGAATCTCTGGTGAAAGTAAACTCTGCATAGGAAGCCGAACCAATGAGGATGATATCGTTGTTATTATCGATCAGCGTTCTGCCATAATAACCAATCGATGGATTCTGAGCGCTGGTATGTACCAGTTTCTTGTTGCTGTGACAGCCAATTAACAGCCATGATGCTAAAACGATCATCCTCTTTTTCATATAGCAGAATATTTAGCTGAAAGATAACGAATAATAAAAATTCAATTACATAATCGTCTGCGTGTAACTTTTCAATTCCTTATTTTTCATTCTTCATTTCTTATTTACACCCTTCCACTCACACCCTTCCTCGTTTCCGGGTTATTCTTCGTATTCTCTGCCGTACTGTTCAAGAAATTAACAGATACCGTATCGCCATCGAATATGCAGGTTACCTTATCACCATGAATCGATTCCACGAAACGAAGATTTAGCTGTAATGTCTTTTCATCGATCCAGGTAGCGGTGCCTGCTACTTTGGAAGGAACGTGAATACGTCCCGGTGACGGAAATGTATAGAGGGTGCTGTCCTGGTTGACCAGCCATTTTTCCCACCCGAGTTGAATCGTTTTTTCTCCTTTACCGGTTTTAACGGTCCATGTACAACCGGCAGGAGAGAATTTGAATTGCATGGATATTGCTCCGTAATCGTTACTATCCAGTTTGAATAATTTGTTGTTGTACTTTGCTGCTAATGGAGAAGCAGGTTTGCCTTTGAATACGGGTAATGATAGCGAAGCGATCTCTTTTTTCATAGTGGCCACTGCTGCAGGATCTTCGGGCAACGGGCTATCTTTCATTGCAGGTAAAATATTTTCCCAGATCGTAGTCATTGATTTTTGCATATCCCAGCTTTCACTTGTTACCGCTAATACGGCATCATATTGCGGCATAACAATGCAGAACTGTCCGAAGGCGCCATCGCCGCGGAAGAAGCCGGGTTTGCATCGCCAGAACTGGTAGCCATACCCCTGCGACCAATCGCCGGTACCTGCCTGTGAACTGGTCTGGTATTTTGTCGCTTCTTCCACCCATGCAGCCGGCAGGATTTGTTTGGCATCCCATTTACCTTGCTGAAGATACATTTGTCCGAAGCGGGCGATGTCTTCTGTTTTGACACGCAATCCGTAACCGGCAGTATTCAATCCGTCGGGTGATTTTTCCCAATCATATCCTTTAATGCCTAAGGGTTCAAACAGGCGTGGTGCGAGATATTCTTCGAGTGTTTTGCTGGTTACTTTATACAGGATAGCACCGAGCATATAGGTAGCGCCGGTATTGTAAAGAAAATGGGAACCGGGTTCAAAATTGACGGGTTGTGCGAGAAAAGCTTTGGGCCAGTTGGATCCTGCTTCTCTTAATTTCGGCATGGTATCATCTGCGTGACCGGTATTCATGGTGAGCAGGTGCCTGATCTTCATATGGGCCAGGTTATCGCTTACTGTAGCAGGCAGATCATCGTTGAAAAAGGAAGTGACAGGATCTTCTATGCTGATCTTTCCTTCTGTGACCAGCATGCCGATAGCAGTGCTGGTAAAACTTTTTGATAAAGAATAAAGCGTGTGTTTGTATTGCGATTCAAATGGTTTCCACCAGCCTTCTGCAATTACATTGCCGTGGCGCAATAGCATGAAACTATGCCAGCCGATACCGGATGCATTGGCTGCTTTTATGAATTCGCGGATCGCCTGTGAGGATATCCCCTGTGATTCGGGACTTCTGCGCGGGAGTAGCACAGGTGCGGGCCATCCGATTATTTTTTCGATACGGCTAAAAGCAGGTAACAGGCTTAGTCCAAGCATGCCTGTACCGGTTGTTTTAATAAAATTTTTTCTTGTAGAGTTCATATAGCAAATCATTTAAGGTAAGTGAAAAGGCAGGTGCTATAAAAATAGGAATTTGAAAGGGCTTATCAATCAGGAAAGCAGGGTTTGTTAAGAAAGTATCAAGCTGAATGGAAATAAAATATAACTCGAATGTTTGTTTGGGTGGAAATGTAATAAGGGTAGTTGCAGGTTTCACGCGGCGGGCGCAGTGGAGTATGATTTCTGTTGATTATAATAACGTTTATATTGTTGTCTCGTGCTATGGAACACGGATAAATAGATACGATTTGTTAGTATCCTCATACATGAGATCCGCTTATTATCCGTTCATCAAATTTGATCCGTGTTCTATATCCTGTTTCTCCAATCACCGGGTAGCCCGGACCTCGTTGTATTGCTCAAATAGTTATGATTGCCGCCGCCCGCCGCGTGAAACCTCATCATAAAATCATCAATTTCCCAATTATCATTTCGACAACTTTACTATCTCCTGTTAATCATACTACTTCAATATTTTTTATCATAGATCCCGTGCATTTTACGGAGGGAAATAACATTTGACAAGGGTAGATATCCTACCAGAACAGGCTTGCTTTGGCATCATTTTTAGCCCTTAATTGTCTCACTTAAATCCCTACTTATGAAAAAGACAATTTTATTCAACCTGGCGATCATTCTTTTTTATTACATGGTGGTGAGAATGATCGGCGCGTTTTGACGATCGCCGTAAACTGATCGTTTTCTTTCATCTCAACGATCCACCTTTTTTAAAGCAGCAAACTAACCCCGGATGTAAAAGTGCTTCAGCAGATGCACTTTTACATTTTTTATTTAATGGAGGATAAATTAATCCGTAAGAAGATCAGGTCTTCTTTCTTTGGTACGCTGTAAGGATTGCTCATGTCTCCACTCTTCGATCTTTTTATGATCCCCGCTCATGAGAATATCAGGCACTTTCCAATCGCGGAAAATTTCAGGACGTGTATATACAGGAGGAGCCAATAAATTATCCTGGAAGGAATCGAAAAGGGCAGAGGTTTCATCGTTCAATACGCCGGGTAACAACCGGCCGATGGTATCTACCAGCACCGCCGCTGCTAACTCGCCTCCGCTGAGCACATAATCTCCGATAGAAATTTCTTTGGTCACAAAATGCTGGCGGATCCTTTCATCAATGCCTTTATAATGACCGCAGATCATCAGCAGGTTTTCTTTCAGGGAAAGCGAGTTAGCCGTTTTTTGATTGAGGGTATGTCCATCTGGCGTCAGGTAAATGATGTCATCGTATTTGTATTGCGCCGATAATTCTTCGATGGCTTTTGTCAGGGGTTCACACATCATTACCATACCGGCGCCGCCGCCATACTGGTAATCATCTACCTGGCCATATTCATTCACGGCCCATTTACGCAGGGGATGCACCTGCACGGTGAGCAATCCTTTATCCTGGGCTCTTTTCATGATGCTATGCTGCAATGGACTGTCGAGTAATTCCGGCAAAACAGAGATGATATCTATACGCATGGGGCAAAGATAGTCGGAACCAGGATGTATAGGATTTTGAGGATCAACAGGAATAGACGCGAGCCATTTTATTCATACTTATATCCTGTAAATCCACCCAAATCCTGGTTCAGACATCCTGGCTCAAACCGCATTTATAATCACAGATTGTACCGCCTGGTTTCCTGATCGTTTTCGTATTTATATAGCGGGATCTGCGATCACTCAACGCATGGATGATTTTTTTATCGCTTCATTTATCAATGATGGCGTTCCGCTTCCTCTTTCCTGGCTTGGCTTCTCCGGGCATTTAGAAAATGACGATGTGGTCCTGGACTGGAAAACAGAAAACGAGGAAAATACAAGAAACTTTATCATAGAAAGAAGTCTTGATGGATCGGCATATACTACGGCGGGAACTGTAGCAGCAGCCAATGCAGCCGGTATAAATATATACCGGTTCACCGATCAGCAGGCCGGTAAATTTGCCGCTGCAGTTATTCATTACAGGTTAAAACAGGTTGATATAGACGGACGATTTAGTTATTCAAGAGTTATTACAGTGATTTCGGGAGATAAACAGGATGTTGCAGAGCTATGGGGAAATCCTGTAAAAAATAAGGTGACACTTTCGGTTGTATCGCATCAGCAGGAAAAAATTAACTGGGAACTGTTTGAATCCGGCGGGAAAAAAGTCAAACAGGGATACGATAATGTAGCAGCAGGACAATCAATGATAACGATTAATATCGATGCTGTTTCGCCGGGAGTATATTATTTAAAATTGAAAGGAAATAGGCTGGATAAAGTGATTACTGCGATGAAAGAATAGAAACGATAATACCTGGTTTGATTTCACGCAAAGGCGCGAAGAAATCGCAAAGAATACAATGTGCTCTTTTACGCCGTTGTTGGTGGGATTACTAAGCCTGAAAATATCTGGCAGTTGAAACACCAACGGCGTAAAAGAGCCTATAATCATCAGGAATCGAGGAAATCGTCGAGGTCTCTTCGTTCTCTTTTGGTGGGGCGACCGATCTTGCTTTGTCTTTTGCCGGTATGAAAACTAGCGGCCTGGTATTGCAGGCGTTGTATTTCCTCTTCGGGAGTGATATCGATATAGTTCTTGATGGCTTCGCTATGTGCCACTCTTTTTTGTATCAGGCCGGTGACTTTAATACGCCAGCGTTTAGCTTCTGTTTTTACTTCATACTCATCTCCCAGCGATACATGTTTGGAAGGCTTTGCCTGTGATCCATCGAATTTTACCTTACCACTGTCGCAGGCATCGGCAGCCATGCTTCTTGTTTTATAAAGCCGGATAGACCAGAGGTATTTATCGAGACGCACTTTTTCTTTTTCGGACATTAAGTAAAATTAAAAATTTAATAGTCAAAAATCAAAAAGGCATTTCGATATAGGAGGTATTTCACGCAAAGGCGCAAAGAAAAAACGCAAAGAATACAATGTACTCTTTGCGTTTTTTCTTTGCGCCTTTGCGTGAGACTTTATCCTTCCGCAAAAAACTTGTGGAAATAAGGTATCGTTTCAATTCCTTTATAATAATTCTCCAGGTTGTATTTTTCATTCGGGGAATGCAGGTTATCATTATCAAGACCAAAGCCCATGAAAATGATTTTTACACCTAATTCTTTTTCGAGGATGGAACAAATAGGAATACTTCCCCCGCCACGAACCGGGATAGGCGCTTTACCGAAAGTGGTTTCCACTGCTTTGGAAGCTGCTTTATATCCCCTGCTTTCGATCGGTGTCATATACGGTTCACCGCCATGATGTTCAAATGCTTTAACCGTAACCCCTGCCGGAGCGATCTTTTGAAAATAGCTCAGCAGCATCCCGGTGATCTTATGCGAAGACTGATTAGGTACCAACCTTGCCGAGATCTTCGCTGTTGCTTTCGATGGTAATACTGTTTTCGCTCCTTCGCCCTGGTAGCCTCCCCAGATCCCGTTTAATTCAAGGGTAGGACGGATGCCGGTCCTTTCATTGGTTGTGTATCCTTTTTCACCCCATAATTCTTTTACGCCTAACTCATCTTTATATTCTTTTTCATCATAAGGCGCTTTTGCCATTAATTCTCTTTCTTTCGGAGTGGCTTCTACCACATCATCATAAAAACCAGGGATTGTAATATGATTGTTTTCATCATGACAACCTGCGATCATCTTTGCAAGGATCGTGATCGGGTTCGCTACTGCGCCACCATAGGTACCGCTATGTAAATCTCGGTTGGCTCCTGTAATTTCTACCTCGATATAACTCAACCCGCGGACACCAATATCCAGCGAAGGGTTTTCCATGCTCAGTAATGAACTATCACTGATCAATATCACATCTGCTTTCAACAGGTCTTTGTGTGCTGCAACAAATTTTCCCAAATTGGGTGAACCAACTTCTTCTTCACCTTCTATCAGAAATTTGATATTGGTGCTCATGCTGTTTGTTTTCACCAGTGTTTCCAATGCCTTTACATGCATATAGAATTGTCCTTTATCATCGGCAGAGCCCCGCGCATATACTTTGCCGTCTTTGATCACGGGTTCAAAAGGTCCGCTGTGCCAAAGCTCAAGCGGTTCTGCGGGTTGCACATCATAGTGTCCATATACCAATACGGTTGGTTTGGATGCATCGATTATCTTTTCTCCAAATACAACAGGGTGTCCATCGGTAGGCATCACCTCTGCTTTATCGCAACCTGCTTCGAGTAAGCTTTTCTTTACTGCATCTGCGCAGGTAAGCATATCTTTTTTATGCTCGCTTTTGGCACTGACAGAAGGGATGCGCAATAACCCGAGCATTTCATTTAAAAAACGTTCTTTGTTTTTTTCCTGGTACTCTTTCCAGTCTTTCATATCAAAAAATTTATTTAAGAGATGATGATTTTGACAAAGATAGTTACAAAAATATTGAAGCTATTCCTTTAATAACCACACTTCATGGCTCAGGCAAAACCAGCCTTAGATTTGGGCTATTATTTATTCGTAAACACTTATTGGTAGATTATATGCATATTAATATATTTATTTTCTTAAACCTTGTTTATGATAAAATGTTATATCCAGGCGCCTAATGCTTCAATATTCCAGCTAGACCGGGCCAGTGCAAAATATTAATTTTCAAACTTTAGGATATTATACAGGTATTACACATCCTGGTTCTGTAATAATTGCTGATAGTTCGTTGAATATGTCTTGGATTCAAACAGCCGCAATAAGTAGTTTTACCAGAATACTTGCAACCAGTATTGTCTCAGGCGTAGTTAGTCATGCGAGAACAAGTCCTTCCAACGATGATTCTTTTACTTATACTGTTTCCAACAGAACGATGGAATTTTCATATGCTTCCAGACAATGGCATTAATTCATATAGATAAACAATGAACTTGAAACGTATTTATACTCATTTCAACATTAGCCATAGGCAGTTAGCGTTTGTCTTCTTTATTGTCATTTTTGTTGTTTCCTGTAATGCTCAAAACAAATGCAACTGTGGATTGATAAAATATGGGCTTAAAAGATTTGATAGCACTACAAAGGACTATATCCGGGATGAAGTCTTTTGGCAATATCCAAGAATATGGTATAAGGATAGTTTTGCAATTGAAGAAATAAAAGAATTATCAATAGGGCAAAACAATGGGAAAATTGAAAAAAAGGTCACAAGCCATCATTTTACATTCATTGATATAAAAAATAATCGCTTGTATGATTATTCTTCGTTTTCTGATACAGCAAAGCTGCTCAGAAAATATACACAACCTGATTCAATTCCTATTCCTGGTGGTTGGGCTTTCTACGATCATAGTCACGATAAGGAATATCCAGGATATGAGCCCCTGATAGCGCTGCCGGACACAATAGTCCGTAAAGTAAAATTTAAACGAATGATATCAGCTTTTACTGATCCTGATCCGGAGGCAAAAGACAAAAGCAGGCATGTTTCAATTATGTATTTTCGTTGTGACATTAAAAAAACCATGTTTAATCTTAGCAGGTATTTTAGTAGAAAAATAGGTTGCCCTTGTGTGAGGATAGATCATATAGGTGGTCCGTCAAGCCAGATCGATTTTGTTACTAATAAACTTACTTCCCGGGAACTAAAAATATTTAATACATGGGAAAAAAATGCTAATGGAGCATTGTAGTAAATTATAAATTTAGAGGGCCAATTTATTGAAATGAATAAGATTTAAATCAATATATGGTATTTAATCTTTATAATTTTAATTGGTAGCAGTCTTCTTTTCTTTTGACAGCGTAACCAGCAACACGCCGGAAAGTATGATCACCAGTGCAATAATCTGCAGGCCGCCTATTTTTTCATTGGCGATCAGCCATCCGAGAAATACAGCAACGACAGGATTTACATACGCATACGTTCCTACCAATGCCGGCGACCGTACACTTAATAACCACACATAGGCCATATAGCCAACCAGCGATCCGATAAAAACCAGATAGAGCACAGCCAGTATCGCGTACCATGATACGCCTGTCCTGGCTACTAGGTGATGTTCGCCGATCATCGGGCTGAACACGAAAAATAAAAGCCCTGCAGCAATCATTTGTATGGCCGCTTTCATACCTGTGGTACCTTCTACCGGTTTATATTTTGAATACAAAGAGCCAATGGCCCAGCACATCGTTCCGATCAGCAATACAAAAAAACTGATCAGTGTCATTCCATCTCCTTTCAGACTGAACGATTCCCTGTCGGAGAATAATGTCAGGACACCAATAAATCCTACGAGTAACCCGATAATAATTCCTTTGTTGGAAAAATTGAAATGCCAGTTACGTTTGTCGAGTACTACCAGCCATAGGGGTAGTGTAGCGACTATGATGGCTGTCAACCCGCTGGGAATATATTGTTCTACCCATGCTACAGTGCCGGTACCAAAAAATAACATAAGTATGCCGCTGAAGGATATGGATCCGATTGATCTTTTATCAGGAATCTTATCACCGCGTAATAAAGAGAAAATAAATAACAGGAACCCTGCAATGATAAACCGGCTGCCGGCCATCATCAGCGGTGGAATTTCCTTGATCGCGATATGAATTGAAATATAAGTGGACCCCCAGATGATATATACCGCAGCAAATGCTGCAATGATCAGTGCGCGGGACGGTTCTTTTTGTACGAGTGTATTTTCCATGTATTATAAGGCTGTGGGAACGGGTAAATAGTTGGTTTCTTTAATTGTTTCCAGGACAATCGTTGTTTTGGTAGAAAGTACGCCCTGTACTTTTGCAAATTTGTCACGCATGAACTGGATCAGTGATTGCGGGTCATATGATCTTATTTTTAACAGATAACAATCTTCCCCTGCGATATGATGCAATTCCAGCACTTCGGGAAGTTTGGCGAGTTGTTTGGCGACAGAAATATTGCCGGGGCCTTCACTGCTTTTTACAAATACAAATGCCAGAAGTTTCAGGTTCAACGCTTCTGCTTTAATGCGTGTAACATAGGCTTCGATAATTCCTTTTTGCTCCAGCTTCTTTACTCTTTCAAGCACTGCGGAAGGAGCCATGCCTACTTTTTTGGCCAGGTCGGTGTTGGACATGGCGGCATTCGCTTGTAATTCAGCCAGGATGGAGAGGTCGATAGTATCTACAGAAAGGCTCATTTTCAGAATTTAATTCGTAAAATTAATAAATATATCGAATTTAATTCTGAAAAATAATGATAATTAAGAATTTTTTAAAAACTGCCATTATGCATTCAGCAGGAGTTCTTTTTGATCGCGCTTCCTTTGGCTACCAGTTTACTGCCAAATTGATTTTTGATATCATCTACAGCCTTATAAAGGTTCAGTTTACCGGAATTATTATCAAACAGGCTCATTTGCATGGTAAAAGGAATCAGCTGGCTGAACCGTACACCGAGTAAACGTACCGGCCGGTCTTTCTGGTAAGATTTGGTAAAAAGATCTTTTGCCTTTGCGATCAGCAGGTCATCCAAAGAAGTATAATCGATCGTTTCCTGGCGCGAAGTGGTTTCGAAATCGGAATACCTGATCTTGACGGTCAGGCAGCCGGTGAGTAATTCATCTTCCCGTAAGGAGTATGCTGTTTTTTCTGTCAGTCGCACGAGTTCGCTATGAAGAAATCCGGTATCAGTATAATCGGTATCGAATGTATTTTCATGGCTCATGCTTTTTTGTTCCCAGCCGGTATCGATATCCGTATTACCGATACCATGGGCTTTGTTCCATAAAGATTCGGCCCATTTACCCAATTGTTTTTCCAGGATCTTCAACGGAGTTTTGGCGATGTCTTCAATTGTATAAAGCCCCCAGTTCTTTAATTGTTTTTCTGTTTGTTTACCAACACCGTTTATTTTTTCAATGCCTAATGGCCATAAAAAATCTTTTTCTTTTCCGTGAGGTATTTCCAGGAAGCCATTGGGTTTGGCTTCATTGGTAGCCATTTTACTGATAAATTTAGCTGATGATAATCCGCAGGAGATTGGCAGTCCCGTTTCTTTCATGATCTGCATCCGTAGTTCTTTGGTGTATTTGCTGACGCCAAAGAACTTATCCATACCTGTCATGTCGATATAAAACTCATCGATACTGGCTTTTTCAAAAAGCGGTACTTTACTGGCAATGATATCGGTCACCCATCTTGAATATTTGCTGTATTCACTACGGCTGCTGTTGGTAATAATAGCGTGGGGGCAGAGTTGCATGGCTTTCTTCATGGGCATTGCGGAATGGACGCCAAACTTCCGGGCCTCATAGCTGCAGGCGGCTACTACACCTCGTTCGTAACCACCGACCAGTACGGGTTTTCCTTTCAGGGAAGGGTTATTGACGATCTCTACCGAGACAAAAAAAGAATCCAGGTCAAAATGGGCGATATGACGGTTAGGAGAGGACAATTCACAAAGGTAATTCATAATCGGATCAAGGTGACACCTCCTATACAAGGTGTCACCTTGTGAGGATAAAACGTATTTTATAGGAGGAAATCTTTGGAATAAACCGTTGAAAAGCTCAAAATAAAATGTAATCCTGTCTTTTTCAGCAATGCAGCCTTCCCGGCAAATAAAGAGCAGGTAATCAGCTATAAAATAGCTTTCTTCTTTTCGCCAGGCTTTTCATAAATATTCCTGGTTATGCCTATTTTTAATTCATGCAACTGGAATGGCTAAAAACGGGAATTACCCCCTTAAAAGAATTACTTACTTTCCTTACCAAAGAAGGAAAAACAAACGATATCATTAAAAAGCAGGTGATCCGCGAACTCCGCAGCAACCTGAATATCTTCCACAACGCTTTTTTAAATGGCGTAAAACATGACGTGATGATCGATATGCTGAGTAATGATGCGATCAAGGAAGCGATCAAAAATAATTTCAGGTTCAAAAAAATAAAAGCAGGCAGCATCGAGCCGTATCATGTGTTCAACGACCGCAATAAAAAATATATTGGCTGGGATGCTGAAAAACTGATCGATAAGATCGATGAAAAGATCGAAGAACTACGCGATATCAAGAAAATGAATAACGGCAGCACAGAAACGGTTAAAAATAATGTATCGCTGATGCTAAGCAATCTTTATTACCGGATGAAACTGCTTGCCGATTTTATCAAAGGGCCGAAGTGAGAAATTCTTAATTCTTAATTCATAATTATGAATTAAGAATTCCCTACGCCAGATATATATCCAGCAGTCCTTCCGGTAATTGTACGATTACCTGCCTTTTTTTATGATCTGCTTTTTGTAAAGTTTCTTCATGGAGCGGGATCAACACTTCTT
The DNA here is from genome assembly GCA_946479615.1 of uncultured Bacteroidota bacterium. The sequence continues at coordinate 35,563 of CAMLGR010000025.1, forward strand.
TTCCCTGAATTTCCAGCCGGCAGAGCAATTGATGAGGTTGTTCGATGATCTCGAGAATTTCGCCTAATGATTCTGTATCATTGATGATCGTATAACCAAGTAAGGACGAAGGCGCTTTCCTGGACGCGAATTTTTTGAAGTCAGTTTCTGTCAGCCACACTTCACGTTGCACCAGTTGTTTCATCGCCATTTCTCTTGATTCGATGCCTTCAGGTTTTATATAGATTTCTTCTTCACTTTTTATAGTAGCGGTTTCGATGAACCAGGGAAGGAAAGAATTTTTTTTGTCTTCGATGAAAAATGCTTGCAACCCTTTCAGCGAAGTCTTTTTGCCTAATGCATGCTTCAGCACCAGTTCACCTTTAAGACCATGAACAGCCACGAATTTTCCTATTTTAAAATATTCCATATCCCGGTAAAGAGTAAAGATATTAATTAAGAGATGCTTCTACTTGAACATTCATTATTGAGTATTGAATATTGTTTATTCTTTGAAACCTGCAGAAATATTCAATAGTCAATATTCAACGCTCAATATTCAAATAAAGGCGAGCAAAAAAAATCCTGTCTTGTTAGCAACAAGACAGGATCATGAACTTTCAGGATGGAGAAACGTATCCCCGCTTAGCGGGATTTATCCTTCACCACCGCCTTCGGCCCTTCTTTCAGGTCTGCGACCTGGCATGGGGCGTCTTGTTCTTCTTTGACGGTAGGCGTCTTCCTGGCGTTTTTTCACTTGATTGTCGTGTTCAACACTCCATTTAGTGAATTTTTCCATTGCCGTAGCTTCGTCAAATAAACCCAGTTTTACACCTCTCAAAAGGTGTTTCAGGAACAATACTCCTTTGAAGCTAAGAATACGGCGAACCGTATCAGTAGGCTGTGCACCTTTGTGCAGCCAGTCCAAAGCACGTTGACGATCCAGCTGAATAGTAGCAGGAACAGTCAATGGATTGTAAGTACCTAATTTCTGGATGAATTTCCCGTCGCGCGGGCTTCTGGCATCGGCAACTACGATGAAGTAGAAGGGTCTCTTTTTTGACCCGTGGCGTTGCAGTCGGATTTTTGCGGCCATTTTAAATAGACATTTAAAGGCGTTAAATAATAATGGTTAAACCGGTAAATACCGGAGACGCGAAGATAAGATGCGGGTAGCAAATCGCCAAGAGAGAAAGTGCAGAGTTTTGTTGATTTAACAGCAATCCTGCACGATGTGTGTATTTCTATGTGACCTATGTGCCTATGTGGTGAGATTACGCCAGTCAGCTTTTTTACCACATAGGCACATAGGAACATAGATTTCACATAGAGATTTCAGAGAGAGTGTCTTATGATTGCTCATCTTTTCAGCCCGGGCATCATCCTGCCCAGCATATTCATCTTGTTCATTCCCTTCATCATATCCCGCATTTGCTCAAATTGTTTCATAAAGGCGTTGACTTCGCTGATATCCTTGCCGGCGCCTTTGGCGATCCGTTTGCGGCGGCTGCCGTCGATCAGGTCAGGGTTATTCCTTTCGGCAAGGGTCATGGAATTGATCATAGCCTCTATTCCCTTGAAAGAATCGTCGTTGATATCCAGGTCCTTTATTTTGCTGCCCACCCCGGGGATCATTCCCAGCAGGTCCTTCATGTTCCCCATTTTCTTGATCTGCTCCAGCTGCATTTTGAAATCGGCAAAATCAAATTTATTCTTTCGGATCTTGCTTTCCAGTTTCTTCGCCTGCTCCTCGTCAAATTGCTCCTGCGCTTTTTCCACGAGTGAAGTAATATCGCCCATTCCCAGGATCCGCTGCGCCATCCTGTCTGGATAAAACACATCCAGCGTATCCATTTTCTCACCACTGCTTACGAATTTGATCGGTTTGCTGACCGTATACTTGATAGAAAGCGCCGCACCACCCCGTGTATCGCCATCCAGTTTGGTCAGCACCACACCGCTGAAGTTCAACCGGTCGTTAAATGCTTTTGCTGTATTTACGGCATCCTGTCCCGTCATACTATCCACCACAAAAAGAATTTCAGTGGGGTTGACAGCATTTTTGATATTCGCTACCTCGGTCATCATCGCTTCGTCGATCGCTAAACGACCGGCCGTATCGATGATAACGACATTTTTATTTTTACTTCTTGATTCTTTGATCGCATTCTGCGCGATCAAAACGGCATCTTTACTTTCCAGTTCGATATGTACATCCACGCCAATCTGCTCACCCAGGACACGCAATTGCTCCATCGCCGCCGGGCGGTAAATATCTGCCGCAACCAGCATAGGCGACAGGCCTTTCTTTTTAAGATAATTGGCCAGTTTACCACTGAAAGTGGTTTTACCGCTACCCTGTAACCCTGCGATCAGGATCACGGCGGGGTTGCCTTTTGCATTGAAACTGGCCTCCTGGCCACCCATCAGTTCTGCCAGTTCATCCTTGACGATCTTGGTCATCAATTGCCCGGGACTGATCGCATTGATCACCTTTTCACCAATAGCTTTGTCTTTTATCTTATCGGTAAATTCCTTGGCAATTTTATAGTTGACATCCGCATCGACGAGTGCCCGACGAATCTCTTTTACTGTAGTAGCGATGTTGAGTTCCGTGATACGTCCCTGGCCTTTGAGGTTTTTAAAGGCGCCTTCCAGTTTCTCCTGTAATGAATTGAACATGATCCAAAGTGTATTTAAATAAAAAAGTGAACATCTTAATGTTCACTTTCAAACGAAATGTAAAGATAAAGTAGAAGTGTAGAATTTATTTCAGTGGTACTGATTTAATTGTTGAATGACTAGGTTCCCAGGTAAGTTCTGAGCATCTTACAACGGTTGGTGGTTCTTAATTTGGTGATCGCTTTGTCTTTGATCTGGCGAACTCTTTCTCTTGTCAGGTTAAATTTTTCGCCAATGTCTTCCAGGCTCATCGGATGATCCACCCCGATGCCGAAGAAATAACAGATCACTTCTTTCTGCCTCTCTGTAAGGGTCTTAAGCGAGCGGTCGATCTCTGTTTTCAGTGATTCCTTGTGATCCAGTTCACCATCTGTTTTTTCAGCATTGGGATTTTCCAGTACATCCAGCAAGGTGTTGTCCTCGCCTTCAGATAATGGTGTGTCCATGCTTACATGACGGGCAGAGATCCCAAGTGTAGCGGATACTTCTTCGAGATCCATATCCAGCATTTCTGCCAGTTCTTCGGCGGAAGGTTCTCTTTCAAACTGTTGTTCCAGTGTAGAGAATGCTTTCTGGATACGGTTGGTCAGGCCGACCTTGTTCAGGGGCAGGCGAACGATCCGTGATTGCTCGGCTAATGCCTGGAGGATGCTTTGACGGATCCACCATACTGCATAAGAGATGAATTTGAAACCGCGTGTTTCATCAAAACGCTGGGCGGCCTTGATCAATCCCAGGTTGCCTTCATTGATGAGATCAGGAAGCGACAGGCCCTGGTTCTGGTACTGTTTAGCTACTGAAACAACGAAACGAAGATTTGCTTTGGTGAGACGGTCGAGTGATTTTTGGTCGCCTTGCCTGATGCGGGCTGCGAGGCGAACCTCTTCTTCCGGCGTAATGAGTTCTACTTTGCCGATTTCCTGGAGATATTTTTCCAGGCTTTGAGATTCACGATTCGTAATAGACTTCGTGATCTTCAACTGACGCATGCTC
>CAMLGR010000026.1 GCA_946479615.1 uncultured Bacteroidota bacterium
TGATCGCTTATACTATTCCCACCCAAACCGGCTTTCCCAGCATTTTAAAAAATTCACCTGCACTGGTTCAAAATACATCTGCTGAAATCGAGATCAGTACCAGTAATATCAGGGAAAAGGATTTTGAATGGCGCAGTTCTTTTAATCTGACGGTCCCGAAAAATAAACTGATCAGTTTTCCCGGTATTGAATCATCCAGTTATGGCGATCATACATTTATCGTAGGACAATCCTTAAACCTTGCGTGGGGATACCGCACCAGGGGCGTGGATCCCTTAACAGGCATTTACCAGATACTGGATAAAGACGGGAATATAATTGATCTGAATGACAGGATCCCCGGACGTGAAGACCTTGTAAAACTGGGTAGTTATGATCCTATTTTCTATGGCGGACTTGAAAACAGTTTCCGGTTTCGTAATTGGAGGGCCGAATTTTTTATACAGTTTGTCAGGCAAATGGGCCAGCTTTCCATCTATCCACAGTCCATTCCAGCCGGAACTTTTCCATTCAATCAACCGGCTTACCTGGCAAGCAGGTGGCAGGCCAAAGGAGACCTGTCGCCTTACCAGCGTTATACACAGGATGCCGGTTCGCTGGCTACTATTGCAGGAACGCTGTATTCCACCAGCGATGCTGCATTTACCGACGCTTCTTTCCTACGTTTAAAAACAGTTTCATTTTCATATACATTACCATTCAGGTGGAGCAGCCGGTTACGTTTCACGAATATCCGTCTGTATGCAGAAGCGCAAAACCTGCTGACGATCACTCCTTACAAAGGGAATGATCCGGAGAACAATCATTTCAACGGAATTGCTTTGCCTCCTTTAAAAACGATAGCTGTGGGCATACAGGCTTCATTATAAACACCCGGTTATGAGTGCAAGAAATACTTTCGCTGCTTTGATACCCATTTTAACAGGAATGCTGTTAGCAGCTTCCTGCAAAAAATTCGTGGAGCTTCCTCCCCCGATCAATCCCGTGCCCAGCGTGGTAGTTTTTAAAGATGATTCTACAGCTACCGGTACGATCACCGGTATATATAGTGAAATGATGAACCTGGCCGGTCAATTATCAGCCAGCGGGGCCACTCTGTATGGGGGTATGTCTGCCGATGAATTCACTTATTATTCTCATGGTGTAAATGATGAATTCGTAAAGAACCAGATCACGCCTACCAGTCATGAGAATATATCTAAATTCTTTTGGGATCCTTTATATAAATATATCTACACTGCGAATCTCTGCCTGGAAGGTTTAAGTAAATCCGCCACGCTTACTCCTTCAGTGAAAACAAGATTAATGGGCGAAGCGAAACTGGTACGTGCTTTTTGTTATTTCCATCTTGTCAATTTATTCGGAGATGTCCCGATGCCTTTAACATCCGATTACAGGGATAATATAAGCATGGCCCGTTCACCTGTAACAACGGTGTATACGCAAATAATTGCCGACCTGAAAGATGCTCAACGGATACTGATGGCTGAATATCCTTCCCCGGACAAAGTGAGGCCCAATAAATGGACTGCGACCGCTTTGCTTGCCAGGGTGTATCTGTATCGCAAGGACTGGATCAATGCAGAAGAGTGTGCTACGGCTGTTATCGATTCGGGTGGGTATGCCATCGAAAGTAACCTGAACAATGTATTTCGTAAAGAAAGTACAGAGACCATCTGGCAATTACTTCCTGTCAATCCTTTATATAATACGCAGGAAGGAAGACTGATCTTACCTTCTACGAACAGCACTACCCCCACGTATCTGATAACAACCGGTCTTTTGAATGCTTTCGAGCCGAACGATAACCGGAAAGTATCATGGATCAATTCCCGTATCTATCCGCCGAACCAGCAGCCAGCGCCACTTCCTGTTTATTACGCTGCGAAGTATAAGGTAGCTAAAACAGTTGCAGGTACGGTAGCAGAGTATTACGTAGTATTTCGCCTGGCGGAACAATACCTTATACGGGCTGAGGCAAGGGCGCAGCAAAATAAAATAACGGAAGCGCAGGATGATATCAATATGATCCGCCAGCGGGCCAATCTTACTGCTACCACCGCCGATGACCAGGCAACTCTTTTAACTGCGATAGAACAGGAACGAAGGGTTGAGTTGTTTGCAGAATGGGGCAATCGCTGGTATGACCTGAAGAGAACGAACCGGGCCGATGCCGTATTGGGTGCATTGAAACCGGCTACCTGGCAGCCGACCGACGTGTTATGGCCGATACCTGTGAGCCAGATCAGCGCCAATCCATTTCTAACGCAGAATCCAGGTTATAATTAACGCTCTTTAAAATATTCCAGCCACCATGAGGAGACCTCCCGCAAGGGTCCTTTTCGAAACCATTGCCATTAAACCTATCCTTACCTGAAAAATGTTCCTGCAGCACTGTTGTATGATTATAGAGATCCTTGCTTGCCGGTGGAATTATTACATATAAAATTAAAGCCATCATTGCAATAACAATGATGGCCTGTGAATCAACTCTTGTAATTTTTCCAGTGGTTTATTCTTAATCATGTAACGCCTGTTGTTTGCCTAGTACCCGGTCTATATTCCCTGTTTTGTTTACAGCAACAAACCCCGCAACGCCTATGATTCTGACTGGATGGCTGTTATTATAACAAACGACGGTACCTGGATTCGACGATCGTAGTAACATCCGGCAAAGATGGATCATCATCGTTAGGCAATGCTTTGATCTCACAAAAGATAATCCCTAATGCCGGCGGGCAATCAGGAAAATTATTGGGATCTAATGAATAATAACCGGGATCGCACATTTCGAGAAGGCCCCCATTATAATCATACCATTTATAATTGAGCATTTTCTTTTTGTGCGTGATACTTTTTTTTACTACACTGAATGAACTGGTGGCAATAGCAAATACTATCGCCAGCAAACAAATCACATACTTTTTCATAATGAAAGTTTAAAGGTTTAATTAATTACCTGCCCCTACGGGTTAACTTTCATGTAAATACTGCCTGTTCTGTTGTCTCTTTGTTTTCTGCTATAGATCGTTTCCGGGAAAGCCAAATACCGGTGAGGGCAAGCAGGGTAAAGAATATATTGAAAACCAGGTGCTGTTTCCAGGTCATTTGTTTCAACACCCCGCCACAACTGCAAGGACGGTCCGGTGTGAAATAGATCATGTAACTCAAATAGCCGGTAAAAACCAACATGATGATCAGCGAGGCCCACAATCCTGCTCTCCTGCTTCGTGGAAAAAAAAGCAATAACGCAATAGCCAGTTCTGCTATAGGTAATGCCCAGGCAACAAAAAAAGCATAGCTTCCTATTAATGGTGACCTCGATAATACATAACGAAAATTTGCAAACTCGAATAGTTTGCTGGTGGCTGTATAAACAAATAATAATATGAAAACTGCAGCGACAATCTCTGCGAGCCGTCTCCTTTTCATTTTTTAAAGGTGGAGAAAACTCCTTGCCTCAGCAAAATGAAAAACCTTTGCGATCGGGAATAAAAGTTTTGCATCCGGGAAGATGATTGTCTGTAGTGTATTTGTAAAGAAAAAAATATAGTTTATCGCCAGTTATAGAAGCTATGATCCTGCCATTCCCTTCTGAAAAGTGATCCTGCACACCTGCTTCCACCCCATGCAAAGATTTTTTAACATGATTCTTTTTAGTACTGCTGCTTTGTTTTCAAGTCTTACTACTATGAGGTGATGCTATAATTCAACTGCCAACAGACAAAAATTATGCAACAATTACCAGTATATAATAACGATAAAATAATATCCGATGGATTTATTATCGTGGATCTTATTACAAAATATATCTTCGGTTCACTTGCCCCGGAAGAACATGATCAGCTTGATATATGGGTAGCAACCAGCGATGAAAATATGCGTCTTTTCGAGAACCTGACCGATGGAAAGAAAACACAACTTGCTTTATCTGTCCTGCATGAAGCGGGCGAAGAAGGGCTCAAGGCCCTTAAAAAAATAAAAAAGAAATTACAGTTCACCGCCTCCCGCCATAGCTCCAGCTTTCTTAACCGTATGCTGCAATTTACCCTGGCCGCCTGATGCAAAAAGAGTATTATCAATGAAGAAATTACTCCCGATTGAAGATAACAAATAGCACTAGGGGTATTTGTTTATCGCCTAATAGTATTTACCTTTATCCTGTAACAACGTTCTGATCCTTATAACCTGGTAGCTCACGGACATTAATAAAACATCGGGTTATCCCAGTACAAGACCTTGCTAACCCAGAGCCGATCCTGCTAACACTGCCAATTAAGGAAAAGCGTATTAAAATCCGGTTCCTTCGAAGGATAATATCAACTTAAAAACTGCTTCCTGCTTTGCATTCTTCAGGGAATGAAATACAACAGTATACTGATGCATTTCGCCGCGGCGAAGAAAAGGGCTTTACCTATTTCTTCAGGCAGCTTTATCCTGCTCTCCTGTATTTTTCCTTCCGTATTGTAAAGGACAGGACTATCGCCGAGGATATAGTAGAAGAATCATTTATTAAAATATGGGAGCGGCACTCCCAGTTCAGCCATCCCAAGGTGATCAGCGCCTGGCTATATACGACTGTACGAAATGGATCACTGAACCGCCTGGAGAAGGAAAAGAGAGAACAGGAACATAAGGGGAAATTAGCGGAACAGCCATTGCCACAAGAAGAATCTACCCTGAATGCCATTATTCGCTCGGAAGTAATACGGGAAGTGCATGCTTCGATAGAAACATTGCCCCGCGCCTGCCGGACCATTTTTCAAATGATGTATATCAGGGGCATGACGGTAAGGGAAATTGCTGAAGAGCTGAAACTTTCTACCAGTACGGTGAAGAACCAGAAAGCAAGAGGGCTCTCCATTCTCAGAAAAAGATTTCCGCATATTTCAGTTGCCATTTTTATTATGCTGCTCAACGAATTTGCCCGGTGCTAAAAACAGGCTTTTAAGGACCGCAGTAACCCGTCATTCTCCATTCTTTTTATATTTCTTTACCGCTTACTGATCCTTTAACAGGCATGTGATTCCTTCCATCCAATCGTAAAAAATACAGCATAAGCATCAGCAATAATGTTCCTGCTCCTGCCACTTTAGGAATATTAACTGGACCTGTCCTGAATATTTCTTCAATCGTCTTAATAAGTACAAAAGAGATAATCGAACCTATAAATAGCACTTTCGTCATATTCATTCCCTTGGTTGAATCATCATGCCGGATATTTTTCAGGTTACCTTCGATGAAATAGATGCGGGCATTGGTCCGGTAATAATTATAAAACCCAAAAACGATAAATATAGGTAGTAAATAAAGGAAAATATGTTCAGATCTTTTCAAGATCATGGCTTCGTTTTCATTAGCATGCACCTCATCCTTTTTTAAGGCACTCTCTTGTCGGATAACAGGAGGTGTATTTACGACTATCTTACCTGTATCCGCCATACTCATCGTCAGTTCAGTCCCTGGCTTTGCCAGGGGGTTAAATTCTTTAACAATATTCCATCCACCCGCTGCTACGGTTACAACAAGCATTGCATAAAAGACAAAAAGGATAATCCTATCAACCGACCTTATAACATTAGCATCTATTTGTTTTATCACTACATGTATAGCATAACTTAACCCAAATTTCTTTCGCTTTTCATTCAGAGACAGCTCTTCTCCTTGATTATCTGCAGCTTCCGGACGCTGTTCTTCTTTTACAGGATTAACAACTTTATAAGCAATGTTCAGGATAGAATGTATCCTTTCAATCAAATCTTTGTGGAAATGAGTACCTTCTTCCGGTTTGCAGATGAATTTTTCATTCTCTCTCAATTCAATCCCAGGTAAACCATTATTGTTACTGACAAACAGTATTGGTGCAGTGACGCCTTTCTTCCGAAGAAAATTTCTGAATACCAATCCTATCCCATCAGTGCCGCCATCTTTCAGATTCACATCAATAATAAACAGGTCGGCATCGATATATGTTTTTACGATTTCTTCAAATTCGGTAGCCCTCATACGATCTATGACAGAATGATAATTGTAAAAATCAAACCTGTATTTTTCACTATCATCAATGAAAGAAGGATATATGCTCACTTTATTTCCATATTCAACCTCTATTGCATTCTTAATGCCTGAAAATTGCTTTTCGGCATCTTCAAGAACCAGGATCTTTTTTGGCCTTTGTTCGCTCATAGTTCGCTTTTTGGTTTAGGAGTAAGATCAATCGTTATGTGAAAAATTGAATTCTTATCAGTCGAATGAATCAGTCTTTCCATGTTTAGCCTGTCCAATGTATCATTACACATCTGAATACCTCCATACTGCTTCTGAATTGATTTGTTCTCATATTCATTTTCAGTCTTGTTGCTAATCGTTATATGACTTTCAGTCAACTCAATTGCCAAATGTTTTTCGCCCAGCCGGGGACTATATTTTTTCATATTGATGATCAGCTCGGGCAAAATCACGTTGTAAATAGCCGGGTAAATCATTATGACTGACCCTGATGAATCAATTCCCTTCAATTTTACCTGTGGAAAAGAAATGGCCCTGCCTCCTAAAAACGGATCTTCCATGATATTCATGATCAGCATAAAGAGATCCCGGTTTAGAAAAGGTCTTTTTTCCAGGTCATATATCGTTTCTTTTGCCCTGATCTGCCCCTTAATGGCCCTGTTGACTATAGAATGAAGCGCCAGGTTTTTTTGAACGTTATTTTGTTTTCCCAACTCTTCTGCATAATCCTGCTGTGCCCTCAGATAGTCGACCACACCATGCCTGAGCTTTTTTTGAGACACTTTAAATTCTCTTGCTTCCAGCACTTCAATGAAAGCATCGCTTTCAAATTGCTTTTGGAGATATTCAAAGACCTGTTGCTTGATAAGCAATAATAATCTCACCTTTTCTACATTAATGAGGTCGAGAAAATCTCCTGAACTATGGATCGTTCCCGGACAACCTATTGCCAGGACCGCTTGTCCATTGCCTTTATATTGATGCTGGGCCCCCGGCTGCAGGATGGTAAAGCGGAAGAATAGTAATGCGCCCGATTCCCTGATCATGTTAACCCCTATTTCTTCCTTTTGATAATCTTTGCGAATCGCTGAAATCATAATGGGCGCCGTCTCTTTATCATCCCCATTTATAATTGCCGGGAAATATTCTTCACTCAACCCAATAAACTCTTCGTCTTTCTTTGCTATGGCAATAAATGATTGCAGGTTCCCTTCTTTACAATCCAATAAACCATATAACATATTGTAGATAAATCCATCCTTACGAAGTTTTACCTCGCGTCCCTCCATTTCCGCTTCTGACTCTTCTGATAAAATAGTAAATACATTATCCGCGATCACCGACTTGTTTTCCTCGCGTTCCTTGTACTCGATAAAAAAAGCATATTGCAGGCCAGGGCCAATGATATCACAAGTGGCATTGAGAATCCTTCTCAACTGCTCATTGAATCGTTGTTCCACTGAATCTACTTCTCCCTGTTTATCTTTCGTCGAAGATTGCAGTAAGGAAATAGTGTAAAGCATGGAAACAATGGAATTTTCTATTTCCTGGAAAACGTCCGGAGAATAAAATTTCTTTGCCTGGTTAAGAAATTCAAGAAAATGGCGAATCTCCAATGAATCCGAATCGGGGTTTCGCAGGTATTTCTTTAAGATGAACTCTTTAAATTCCGCCTTCCGGTGTTCCTCAGGTACGTTTTTCCTGTTATTATCCAATACCGTCTTTATTTTATCAAGCAGTTCGTTAAAGCTGATGGATTCTTCAAAAAGGATGCGTTTAATTTTGGCGAGATAGAGGTTTTCAAAATAATCGATGGCGCCCAATTTGTTTTTGATTTCTTCAATTTCAGTACAGCTAATATCCGCCCGGAAAATATCCCTGATCCTATCAAGCAAGGATTTTTCCTTATCGAGGTTGCGGATATATAATCTTTTCAGGTGGTTTAAAAGGAAATTATTCTCTGATTTTAATACGCGCCAAAAGACGAAATAGGGATCGGTTAAGATCCTTCTTAAAGAAACCGGGTATTCCAGGTTACCTGTCATTTCAGGCAATACATTGGCCTGATTCAGCAGGCCCTCCAGCCGGATGGAACGAACAGGATTGTTAAAAAGAAGCTCCTTGTAACAATTAAGAAAAAAATATTTAAGCGTCTTTATTTGCCTTAGCTGGTATTGGCAATTCAATAACTGTCTTTGATAAAATTTATCTTCATTTTCTACCAGAGGTATATTGAGTTGACGCTTATAAAGCCTTATCAGATCTCTTTCGGTAAGCAGTTCGCGCCTGAGATGGCCAATAAATTTATCCGAGATAATAAAATTGGAATTCAGCTCAATAGACCTGCGCAAAAAGAATTTCAGTTTCCGAAGATCGGAAAAGGAGAATCGTATCCTTTTCTTCTTTATTGCCTTTTTATATGCCTGATGGCTGACTTCGATCAATTCCTGATTTACGTAATAGAAAATCGTCTCATAAATATTGTGATAAAACTTGAAGGGAGAATTGCTTAGTATACCAACGACCAGGTAGCGAACAATATCAGCTTCGATTTCCGGCTTTCGACCACTTTCATTTTCTTCTTTCGCATTAAAATAACATTTCAGTTTATCTTCATTTGTAAGATCACTGATCAATTGCAACAGGTCACTATTGGTAAAAGATTTTCCGTTTTCAAAGCTGGTAAACCAGGTACTGATATCATGAAATACTTCCAGGCCAATCAGGTCACGCTCCTGGTAAGTATATCTCTTTTCATAGTATTCAAATGTGGAACGATCTCCGCAAAATGGAGAGTACGCCAGCTCGCGATACTTATATTCTCTTTCGAATACAATCAGCTCGCGGGGTAATCTTTGATGAATTTCATTACCTACATACATTTTCATCGCATCCAGGCTGCATTCGTCGAAGATCGAGTTCAAAGCACTAAGTCTTTTCTCAAGCGGGTTGCCGGAATGGGTCGGATCCACCAGCGGTACGTTTAACTTGGAAAAAGCTATGAAACAACCCTTTGCATGCGGATTTTTCTCTGTAGCCAGTTTCCGGTTCAATTCATGTTTAGTTAACTCCGTGGTGCGATCGATTATTGTCAATATCGCATCCACACCTTTCTCCATGTAATCTCCATTTTCTTCATGACACGCATCTTTGACACAATCACTGACGCGTTTAAAAGTATTTACACCGGCAATGATATCATCAAAATAATAGATCTTATCAGCGGCGCAAATCAGTTCCTTATTGGTCTCGATAAAATTATCGATATACTCTTCCGACATCCTGTATGGAATAATCGACGTATTGAATTTCCCGAAAAACTCTGATTCCAGCAGGTCCTCGAGACAAGTAGAAGAACGGAAATGGCCAGGCGTTATAAACACGATATTGCTACCTTCTTTTTCCGATCCGAGAAGCGTGGTCAATTCTTTAACAAAAAAGGAAAGGATCGCCGGTTGGTTATGCTGGTAAAATACATCGCGCTGGATATAACTCATAAAGCTTCTCTGGTCTACTGTAATGTAGCCGGTCAATTGCAGGCAAGGTTCATGATCCTTATTATAATAAAGTTGCCTGAACGGCGGATCCTTATAATGTCTTTGCCGGTCACCAAACTGGGGAAGGCTAAGGATAATATTAGGAGCATCATGATTTGAGTGCGTCAGGAAAAGAGGCATTTCCGGTTTGGGATCACCAGTACCCAACCGGTCAGGAAAACAGAGCGGGCATTTTTCCGCCAGGTATAAATATGTTGCTTTACTAACAAGATAGTGGCCTTGCTGATTTGAGATCTCAGGATTCAACCTGCTATTGAACAGTACTTTTTCACGATCTATGCTACGCCATAAATAAGAAGAATATAATTCCGCTACCTCTGTATCCGAAAAAGTATCAAGGTTGATGGTCCCTTCTCCCAGGGTTTCCAGTTGCAGGTTGGCGTGAGCGACGAGGTAGACAGTAAAACAACAGGGATTGATCTTTATTCCTTCTATTCCTTCTGTAATAAAATATTGTTCAAGGTATTTACGTACGTTGAAGTTTACGCTAAAACTACAGGTAAGCGGCAGAATAATGATTATATTCTTTTTTAATTCAGGATGAAAAAGAAAAGAATACTGTTCATTCACATGATCGACAAGTGCATAGTTAATTGAGTAATTCTCCTTCTGAAGCGTTCTGCAGGTTTCATTCAGGAAAAGGCTGGCATAATTACCATATCCCAGCAGTGTTGTATTATTAAGGTCCGGTATAGTGGTTTTAAGCCTTTTGATCAGCCTTTTACTGATCTCACGGGAGTTGTTGAGATTTTGAAAAGTGCTTTTAATATATTGGTAGGAACTGATATGCAAGCGGGAGCCCAACTCATAATGCGAATCGGGCATTCGCGTGTTCGCCCGCTCCAGCATTTGCAAAAGCACAAGGTTGTCTTCGTCCCCGGGGAGATTTGATGATGACATGGCAAATAAATGTTAGCCGGCTCAGCCGGTATTTGATGGCATCAAGGAACATGGAAGATAGAGTTGAAATGAAATGCTGCATGCGTAAATCCTGTTAACTCAATACAGATCCGCTTATTGATAATCAGCCAGCAGTTTACAGCACACTGCTATCTAAGATACAGAAAACATATAAAAGGACTAAACCTGAAAAAAATAAATAATCCATTTTTTAAATACAAAACGATAGTATTCAATAAATACCGTTAAAAAACGGTGTTGCGGCAGGTCTAAAAACGGCGTGTAGTACTACCAGGATTTTTTATTTTAGTTTACCTCCAGCCCCTGATAATCCTGCCTAATCCCCTCTATCAAATACGATCAGGTTATGCAATTCAAATAACAATTATCCCTGTTATGGACACTCCAAAACCAAAAAATCCCTTACGATTGATCCTAAGGGCAGCAATCTTTATTTTTATTATTCTATTCCTGGCTTTCCTTGGCCTGAAAACAGCAGCTGTCTACGATCCAGATCCTGGCAGGAAAAACCTGTTACTGGAGATTGTAACCAAGGTTGAATCCATTGGTCTTCTTTCCTGGGACTTTCTAAAACCATTCCTGCAACTTGTTGGCATTTTACTGATCGTAGAATGGATCCTCGGGAAATTCGGTATTTCTTTTACCAACAAGCAGTCGAACCTGGAATGGAATGTGCAAACTGTCATTGCGATTGTCATTATCGGATCTTTCGCTCTTGCTGCCTTAAGCGGAATAAAAGGGGTGGATTACCTGAAGGACCTTGCTCTTGTGGTGATCGGCTTTTACTTTGGATCTCAAAAGCGTTTTAATGATAAAGACAACATAAAAGTTACGGAAGAACCTTTAAAACCATAAATAGCCAACCATCGCTCTTACCTTATACTATTTACCATGGATATCATATTCGGCATTACCTCATTACCCTTCGATATACCAGGAATCTTAAAGTTTGGTATTATCGGTCTCGGGGCAATCTTGGCCATCTTAACATTCTGGCTGCTAAGAGGTGAGCAAAGAAAGCCAGAAGCATCGAGGCGTATGATATCTGCTATTTTCACCTTCATGGTATTCTCGCTTTTTCTTGTTACGCTTGGCCTGCTGAGCAAAACCGGTACCCAAAGCTATATCCAAGGGTACACCGTGCCAGCACAGGAAAAACAAATCGTTGAGAATCTTCCTGTCGAAAACCTGGAAAATTATAACCTGCTCAAGGATATCAGCATATTTGATCTCAGAGGATGGAAGCCTGTTCCTGCTGATAAACTCAATGAACGATACAGCCCTGCCAATTATATCAATTACCTCCATATAAAAAAGACAAGACCACTGGATTCGATCGTGATACATTATGCTACCAGTGGTTATGATATTGACCTCAGGTGTATTACTCATAATTATAAAAATTACCAACAGGATACTACTACCAAAGAACATAAGGGTCAAAAAAGCTATGGGATCGCAATAGATGTTTCGTCAGTCCCACTGAATGAGGAGTTTCTTGTTGTTGTAGAAGCTACGTATTGGAATGGCTTCCGCGATATTACTAAAGAATCGGCCTCTACTTATACAGATGCAGAAATCACAGGTCTGAATGAATTGGATCTTATCATACTACTGCCTTATGATAAACCTGTAAACAGCGTTGCCAAATACAGCCGGACTGACCGTGAGTTTTATCCTTACAGGGGCGAGGAAAAATTCTATGTCGATGAAAAAAAGAGATTTATATACTGGAGCGTTAAGAAGATTACTGCTGATACGCATTATAAACTGGACTGGACCTGGTGATATAATAATAAGGCCGAATTGATAAGAGCAATGCGCCTGCGCTAACATTATAATCATGCCAGCAAGAAAAATCAGGTCATTTACTCCTTTATCCTACCTATGTGTCGCAATTACAGTGAACCGTGCCTGCAATGCCATCCTATAATTCCCTGACAGTGGCACTTCTTTTCCTCCCAGGTTGACCAGGTCTTTACAGATGTACTTAATATGACCCACCCCTACAATATAAGACCGGTGCACCCGGCAAAAATAGTTACCGGGTAATTGCTGCTCCAGTTGCTTCAGGCATATTTTGACACAATAAGTACCTACACCCCTAACTGTATATATTTTTACATAGTTGTCTGCTGCTTCCAGGAATATTATATCCCGGTATGGAATTCTTACCCAGCGCCTGTTTACTTTTATTAAAACAGCCGGGAATGGCTCCGCGGGAATGTAAAGTTCCTTTTTATACATACTGATCTATTAATACCGCTAAAATACCTGACCAGTTTCACATTAGGGGGGTGAGAAACCACACGAAAAATGTCGTTTTTTACCCCTCTTTTTTTGTGAAGACGGACCCTATAAGGGCCGCCGGCTAATCCGGCAGCCCTTGCTATATCCAAACTAGTCACTTTATGACAGGATAGTTTCCTGCGAAGTGGTATTGCCGGGAAGATCAGTCGCCGTTGTACTGACCGAAGAACCAGCGACCTGTGGATTATTACCCGTTGCAGTATAGACCCAGTCCAGTCCGCCGGGCTGCGCCACCGCATTCCCTTCTTCCAGCACTGTTCCGTTACTGCCGGTGATCGTCACTTTTACTGCCGTTACTTTGAAATCGTCTATAGCCCGGATGGTAATGGTATCACCAGCCTGCCCGTGGTAATCGCCGGTTGTTACGGATCTAATGATCGGCGCTTTCATAAAATCAGCCATCGCCAGGTTATAGGCTCTTTTACGGTTGGCTGCTTTTTCCTGGTAGACCGCTTTTTTGACCGGGTCGGCTATTGTGGATTTTGCATAATAGCTTGCTTCGAGAAAACGTTCACGGTGGGCCTGTTGCCCAGCCGTTGCTTTTCCTTTTCTTTTACCGGGGCGGCGAAAAGCTTCCGTATCATTACCGATCCTGCGGTAAGAGATCATTTTTCCCAGGCGGCCGCTCAGCCCGCGGGTGATGTCGTTATCGTTTGATTTTGCCATTGTGATAAGTTTTAAAACTTTTTGAAATAAAGTGTATGGCTGATCCGCTGCGGGAAGGAACCCAGGGCGCTCCTCCTGTTTTCCAAGCGCGTCCCGCATGCAGATCAACGATGGCAATATCGGTTGGCAGGAAGCTGGTTATGTTGAATAGTTGGCGGCCGATAGATGAATAATGGGTGAAACTGGCAACTGGGTGGGTGAATGGTAATAGGACCAGCTATAATTTCCCGGGCAGTAGTAGCGAATACCGGGCGAATACAGAACGAATACAGCGACCAGGATAAGCAAAGAGCAGATAAAGAAATTACGAAGAACAGATATGGAAAGGATAAGAAATTCGAGACTCAAAACATTATCAATTAATGCAAGACCCTTGAAATTTTCACTTTATTAGGAGAAATAATGTTTGAAATCCTTAGATAAAGTCCAATGCAGAAAGAAATCGACTTTCTGAATTAGTTTTTAAAAACTTCTTCAAGCTTTCTCATTACAAAATCTGTTGCCTTGTCGCTAGATGAGGCTGAGGGCACTGGAAATCCATCAAGATAAATAGACCCTCGTTGTCCAAAAACAACATGCTGCAATTCCTCATTCCAATAAACATCATATATCTCATCCATGAACTTCGCAGGCTTACAAACTTTAAAGCCGTCAGGAATAGTACGTTTAAGATTTGAAAACTTATATATACTTGTTGATGTGCCATCATCAAAAAAATAGTTCATAACGCGTATATAAACATATCCCTCATAATACTTTCCAGAAATTTTCATGCTATATGATCCATTGCTCCATGAAACAAAAACACCATAATTTATATCGGTAGCATTTTCAGGAAGTATTGTTGCATAAATTTCCCTTGGCTGATTTGGAGGAAGAACATTAACATTTTTAGTAGTAATAGTCGAAGCATGAGAATTTGGCAATCCGTTTTCATCTATAAAATAAGGGGTATTTTCTGAGACAGTATCTGTCCCTTTTATCACTACACGATTATATTGTCCTTCATACAAAACCTTTGAAACCCCTTTATAGGGATCATTAATCCAAACCTCAACATCCTTCAAGTATGTTTTACCTACATTTTCAAGAATAAGATTTGGAAATACAACCCTATGTCCATTAAATTCAATCGGACTCACAAACCTGGAAAGCCTTACAATCGGCTTATTATTACCACCAGAAAGCTTTTCAAAATATGAAGACTGCAAATTTATCATAGCTTTTTGGCTGGCATTCAACTCAGCTTGAGATTCATTTAATTTCTCATTTAAAGAAATGATTTTCATTGCAGTATCTATCTGAATATTAGCAAGCTTAATAATAGAATCATTTAAAGCGGAATTTTTCCTGGTAAGACTGTCTTGCAAATGTTGGCTTCTTTCTTTCGATATAAAAGATTTATAATTAGAATAATAAGATAACCCCGCGCCTGTCAATACTATAACAAAAGAAATAAGTCCAATTAATCTTTTATTTCTATTTTCAATTTCTTCCTCTTTAGTTTTGGGCTTTTTAGAAAGCAATTTTTCAATTAGCGCTATTAAAGCGCCGCAAACGGTTAAAATTACTGCCCCAATAATTAAAATTTTATCACTCATGCTTTACGAAGTATATATCTATATAAACCTATCTAAAGCCTTAAAAGACTAAATTATAAGGTAAAAATTCTCACTTAGTAGCAGAGTCCTTACACGATAATATCCAATCACCTGTTCGTATAAAAGTTTGGTCTTTTAGCCGGCGCCGGTTTGTCTTATAATAATAAGAACTCTAAACCCGGTTTCACATGAACAACACTATCACAATAACCCAGGCAGAAAATGCGTGTCATATAGCAGGGTTGATAATTGGATATAAGAATATGACACTGAGTATACCACAGCAGATTGAACTCGATGACTGGTTGATCGCCAGTGACGAAAACATGTTCCTGTTCGAAGAGCTGACCGATGAGAAAAAAATGAGGAAAGCATTTGACTGGTTTAAAGACATCGCTATCTCTCCTGTACTCAGGCATGCGAAGAAACACTTAGCTTTTTCTTCTGCGAACAGGTTTTTTCAACTCACAGAGCATTCTCTTGCAAAGAAACTATCTCATCAATAATTCTAATTGCTGCGCTTTCATTGCGTAACATCGTATGTATCCATAGAAATTTGTCATACCATACCATTTCATGTATTTACTCCCACCTGAAAAACATTTACTGCTGTTTCCAAACAATACATATTTGGAAAATGCTTCATGTCTGACGGAACTTTAGAAGACTAGCCTACTAATCCGCATTCCTACAATAATAGGATCTACCCTCTGAAATTATTCACACTTACGACATATTCTCGTGATATCTATATAAACTATTTAAATCTCATTTATGAAAAAACATTTATTCTGTCTAATATCAATTTCTATTGCTATTAGTTTAAGTGCGTTTACAAAATCTCCTGTCAAAAAAACAAAAAAGCATCCGTTTCTTAATTATTATCGCTTTACTTATCTAGCGCCAGGTGGTTTATACACAAATAGCAATGTCTCTAATCCTGATTCTTTGCATTGGGGTTTTGGCGAACTTGTGTATGGACCTGAAGATTTTTCCTATACTTGCGCACAAACCACTACTCTTGAAAAGCCTTGTGAACTAATAATCACTGAAACTTTTCTTATTACTAATCCTTTCAATGGCAAAACGAGAATGAGGATTCATTCTTATGATGGTCCAGGATACTATGCAATCATTAATACTATCTCTTCTGCAGTACATCCAAACACCTATAGCGTAGATCCTTTATCTGCAAGTCTTGCTGGTGTTCAAAACAGAGTGTATTAATTAACTACATTTTAATGACATTGTTTCATGAAAATACACCTGTTTTCAAACTCAGTTACTGCTCATTGCTAAGTAATAACTATTATCAAATTTCGTCATTCGACAAAATTTCTATCGCCTCAAATACTAATTGAAAAACTTTTCTTACTATACGAGAAGTTATTTTATTTGGAAACCAATAATCATTTATCTCATCTTTAACAAATGAAACGAAACACAGTTATAGAATTAGTTGCCGCCTTATTCATTTTATTATTTGTATATACTGCTGTAAGCAAATTCATAGACTTCTACTATTTCAAATATGTTTTATCCACTTCACCTTTAATTGGAGCAGGAAGAGCATCGCTAGTCGCTTGGGCAGTGCCTAGTACTGAAATTTTAATATCATTACTCCTCTTTTTCCCAGACACTAAACGTGCAGGATTATGGGCTTCGCTTTTATTGATGCTGCTATTTACAGGCTACCTTATTTATATGATTTATTTTACACCAAATCAGCCGTGTAGTTGTGGAGGTGTGCTAAAACAAATGAGCTGGAAACAACATCTTTTATTTAATTTATTTTTTTCTTTGCTAGCAGTTATTGCATTATCAAAAAGAAAGAGAAAGATTGCAGATAATTCCAGTACCATTTTTAGTACAACTGCTTAATTAATTCTATTATTGCCATTACCCAAAAAAATTAATTATGAAAAACTATTTTCTTGTGTTCATTGCTCTTATCGGCGCTTTAGGCCTAAGTTCTTTCACAAAAACATCGATTAAATTTGATAAAAAAATAACTGGGACTTTCTACATATTTACATATAATGCCGGGGGGGGCGTATTCCCAAACTAGTGTCAACAACAGAGCAATAACTTCCTGGCCCGCAAGTAGTACAACCGCTGCCTCACTACCTTACAATTGTGATCATTCTGCAACTTTAGAAAAAGCATGTCAGATTCTAGTTGAAGATCAATATTTAATACCAGTTAGCGTGGGAAGTAGCTTCATGAGACTATGGAATACATCAAGTGGAGATTCAGGTCCGTATGTTGTTATTAATGCTCAAACAAAAGGGCTTCATATGAATACTTTCTATGTAGATGCTGCATTATAAACAAATATAACAGACTCAGATAACAAAAGGTTTTAAAATAATTATACGGTTCAAATAACTATTAATACCTCGTATCTCATCTATATATACTATCAACTTTTTATTGCAATAATTATCCAGTTTAGCTAACTGGCAGGAACATGCTGAACACCTGTATAAAAAAGTAAGCAATTAATCATTAATAAAACATTTTTATGAAAAAGTATCTTTTTGGAATCGTTGCTATTGCTGCAGCCATCGGATTTAGTTCTTTTACTAAAGCAACACTCAAACCTGCTAAAAAAATGTCTGGAACTTTTTACATATTTACATATGCAGCTCCAGGTGGTTCTTATTCTCAAACCAACGTAAACAATAGAGTTGTAGCTTCTTGGCCAGCAACTAGCACTACTGCCGCTACACTCCCTTTAACTTGTGATCATACAGCTACTTTGGAAAAAGCATGCCAAATTCTAGTTGAAGATCAATATGTAACACCAGTTAGTTCAGGAAGCAGCACCATGAGATTGAAAAATCCATCACTTGGAGACGCAGCTCCTTATATAACTATTAATGCCCAAACAAAAGGGCTGCACGCTAATACATTTTATGTAGATCAAACATTAGCAACAAATATCCAAGAATCTGATGTTAAGAAATTTTAAGTAATTTCAGATCAATTCCAATTAAAAGGGCTGATCTTAAATAAGATCAGCCCTTTTAATTAATAAGGGTTTTGAGGAATACCCGTTATTGAAATAATATCTGCTGGCAGTGGCAATGCGTAATAATTAGCATTAGGAGCAAGTGTTATAACTGTACCATCAGGAAGCAATCTTTGCGGAATAATATTTCTTCCTTCTTTGTTAAGTCTCTTGATATCAATCCACCGTAGACATCTGTATAATAACTCCTTTCTTCTTTCTACAAGTATCTTAGTTAACGCATCTGAAGTGTCAAGAGCAGTTACTGGATTCCAGGTGCCATTATTCTTCCATCTTTTTTCAAGTAATTTGTTCAGGTCATTTAGCGCCTTGTCCTTATCCCCTTTCCTTGCATAACATTCGGCTCTCGTTAGATACATCTCATCAGTTGCTAAACCCGTGAAATAGGTTGTTCGATTGCCTGTATAACTTCCTTTGAATGCAGAGTATCCTTCATAAGGATAGAAAAAACCCGTTTTTCGCCAATCATTATCATCGTAGCTATTGACAAGCAAGGTATCAACTTTACCCAAAAAAAATTGGTATATGGTATTTGCATTTTGAATAGCTCTACTAAAAAAAATTATTTCTCTATTCAACTTATAACTTTTGAAAGCAGTAGGTGAAGATAAGCTAAGATTGTTAACACCATCATCCGCATTATAATCCATTAGGCCGTTCTGAAGTTGCAAACATGCATCAGCATATTTCAGCGTACTGTCATATTGCCTCATTGATAGATAAGTCCTAGCTAGAAGGCCATATGCCGCAGCTTTAGAAGGTCGAAAAACATTAGCAGGTAACACCGGCAAGTAATTAATTGCCTCTTTCGCGTCATTAATAATACGAGAGTACGCATCACTTACAGACGACCTTACTGTTTTAGCATCAGGATCTGCTATTAGTCTCAATGAAATGCCAAGATCAGTACTTGAGCTATTTTCATCATAAGCTTTACCATAAACCCATACTAAATCCAGGAAAAAATAAGAACGATAAAACAATGCTGATCCTTTAACATTATTCCATTCGGTCTGATTTGCCGAAGAAACTGGTATATTTTGTACTCCTTCTAAGGCTAAATTAGCTGAGTATATTGCATTATAACTAAAGGACCAATCATTTCCGAAATAATAGTCAAACGGTTCCCATCGATATGCTTTTTTACTTATTTCATCTTGTGCAATATAACTACTTGCTTTTAAAAAATAATCATCGGAAGATGCATCTCCTGAATTAGGTGTATTCAAATTCATCACAGCTGACCGATCAAGCAAGGCCTGAAAATCGGAAAGTGTTCCTGGCACAACTAATGAAGTGTCCGATTTCTTATCCAAATATTTCTTACATGATGAAATGCCCAACGCCAAAGTCAAACAAATCATAAAGCCAAAAAAAAATCTTTTTTTCATTATTTAAACTTTGAGATTAGAAATTTAGATTTACTCCTACAGTATAAGATTTGGATAGCCCAAATATTCCGGGATAATCTGGATCCAATTTTTCTTTATTAGCCCTCCACAATATTCCAAGGTTAGAAGCATTAAAGTAGAATCTAAGTTGATTAAAAGAGTGCTTTTTACTTTTATTTTCTATTGTATACGCAAGATTAATGTATTGAAGCCTGACATTAGCTGCCTTTAATACATTAACTTCTGATCCCAAATAAAAAGTATTTCTATACTCAAATTGAGGATAATCAGAACTCACTAGAGCAGGAACATTAGTATGTAACTCATCCCCTTCTTCTTTCCACCTTTTTTCAAAATCAATATTACCTATCCCACTTTGGAACAATGCATTATTATCAAAAGTGGGTTTATTAAAATAATATCCCAATTTGTAAGTAATATTTGCAAGTAGCGAAAACCCTTTGAAAAAGAATTCATTACTAACTGATCCCCAAACGGGTGGAGTACTCTGTCCAATATATTTAAAATTACTACCTTCCCCTTTTTCACCTGCTTCTGTTATAATCGAATAGTAATCTGTACTTAATTCCCCATTCAAAAATCCTTGCGGATCACCCTGATTATTTAAGCCGCCCCATTTGTAGGCTACTACTCCATAAAGAGGTTTTCCTACTACAGGGACTATATTAGAACTTGTAAATAAAGAAGTTGAATTTTGAGCATCTGGTCCAAAATATTTGGTTACCTTATTAGTATTATAATTGAGTAATAGCCTTGTTGTCCATTTAAATGTCTTATCAATATTTTTACTGATGATCTGAATATCCATTCCTTTTCCTTTCAAATTCGCTATATTCTTTATTACCGTTTGTGTTCCTCCTGCTGTATAGTCCGATAAGGCAATACCATATAAATCCGTTCCTTTCTTTAAGTAATAAGCTATTGAGCCAGAAATAACCCCCTTTTTTGTAGAAAAATTCATTTCGAAATTAATTTGTTTGCTTTGCTCCCATCGTAAAGAAGGATTATTTAGTGAAACAATTTGAGCAAAGGGAAGTCCAGTATTCGGGTCAGATGGAGAATATAAAGCAATAGGGTACGGCGTTCTACTTAAGTCTACATTTCCGCTGTATCCTAATGAAGTTTTAAACTGCAAAATGGGGAATAGATCATGCATTTTGTAGAAATTTTCCGCTGATATATCCCAACCTAATCCTGCAGACCATAACGGTTTCCATTTATCATTCGTTGAAGCTCCAAAAATATTAGACCCATCCCTCCGAGCGCTAAGGCTTAACGTATAACGTTGTTTATAAGAATAAGCCCCGTTAGCATATACGCTCAGGAAACGTCTACTAATTTTGGGGCCAACCGTTGGAGCTCCTGGAATGCTTTGATATCCATCAAAAATATCCGGGTAAAGATTTACATAATCGACTATACCATAGTTTAATGGGTCCGCTTGGTATCCATATATTGTTGAACTCGTTGCTCTGTCATTTACAGTTTCCATTTTCTGAATACCTACGAATGTCGTAATCGAATGAACACTAGATATTTTAGTATAATTTAATTGCGCCCTAAGATTCTGAGAATGCTCGCCAGAATTAGAAGATCGGAAAATTGCACCTTCTGGCATGACATTATGATTGACGTTTACTACGTTACCATCGGCATCCCTTACCAATTGTGAAAACTTATTGACTATAGCCCTTGCCTCATAACTTTCTTCATCTGCTATGCTTTCTGATGAAACCCTTTGTTTTTGATATTGCCATGAAAAATCTATCTCAAAGTTTTTTAGAAACTGGTAATTTATTCCAATATTAGCCGTTAGGTCATTTAAGCGACTAATTCGTGACGTATGTTTATAATCATCAGTAGGATAATATTTCCAGCTTAATAATTTTCCACTACCTAATGTATCTAAATAACTATCATTAAAATTACGAGGAATTGGAAGAGGGTTTCCGTTTCCATCGCCGAATTGCAGATACGGAACTTTTCGACCCATAATCTCGAAACTATTGTAAGAAGGCTTTTCATTTCCATAAAGCTTAGTATTTGTATAATATGAACTTACATTTACTGTTAAATTTTTAGCTGGCTTGTAAGAATTATTAAATCGCAAATTTAGTTGATCATTGTGTTGCCCATTTTCTAATAACATTCTATTATATCCTCCTGAAATCAGCCATGCGATATTATTACCACCTCCCTTAATACTCAGAGAATATTGTTGGGTTATACTATTCCGATTGAAATATTTATTAAATTGGTCGCGACCATCAATAGATTTTAGTGCGTCAATTTCCCTGACAGAATCCTCCGCAGAGATTAATCCATTCTGTCGATCCAAAAATATCTTAACTGCTGGTGTTAAAGCAACAGATGGATAACTAAAAATAGCATCGGTAAAGGTGGGATAATAATTATTAAATAAATATTGCTCGATATCTATATAATCACCTGACGACATGCCTGGTAAAGAATAGGGATCTGGCTTTTGTATGATAGTTACATTTGAATTCATGTCAATTTTTAATTTTTGATTAAACTTTGACCGCTTCATTGTAATAACAATAACACCATTCCCCCCTTGAGCCCCATAAATTGAAGTTGCTGCTCCATCCTTTAGAATAGTAATATTTTCAACATCGTTGGGATTTATATTATTAATGTCTCCATCATAAATAAAATTATCCACTACAATTAATGGATCAAGTGGCCCATTGATTGAGCTAAATCCCCGGATTGATATATTTGTTTTACTGGGGACACCGATTGTTGACGGTCCTTTATTAATATTGAAGATTAAACTGCTAGTAACGCCATTTAATCTTTGCAAAATATTAGTACCAGCTTGTTCATTAAGCGTTTTATTATCAATAACAACTAATGATCCTGTGGTCTCATTAGGCTTTACTTTTTGAAACCCGGTATTAGCTACTTCTACCACTTCACCTTCGATTACTTTATTTCTTACACTTATAGTTCCCAAGTCGACCTTACCTTTTACTTTAATTTCATAGCCGATAATGCTAATTCCTGTTATTACTAAGATGGCGTCTTCATCAACGTTATTAAGAAAAAAAATGCCATTTAAATCTGTAGCCGTTGCATTATTTGTTCTTTTGACTGTAATTGTTGCAGAAACTGGCTCTCCTTTTTCATTAACAATGCGCCCTTTTATACTGATAGCTTTTCTTTCAGGTTCACCTTGTACAAGAGCTTGTTCTTTTATAACAATTACATTGTCCTTAATTGTATACGCTAATGCCTGATTCTTTAGTGATAAATCTAATACATAGTTTATATCCGCATCTTTAACATGCAGGCTTACTGGTTTCGCCTTTTCCAATATCTGGCTGTTAATAGAGTATGAAAGTCCCGTTTGAGAATTAATTAATCTAAGTAATTGGCCTAGGCTAACATTGTCTTGGTCAATACTTACCTTTTGAGAATACCCGGAAGCACTTACATGCAGAAAACAAGCTGATAAAAGAATGAATGTCAATCGCATACTACGTCGGATTTGGCGGAAAGTTTGTGACTGCCAGTTAATTGGCACCCTCACCAGAAAATTTCTCATACCTTTGTGTGGTTTGGTTTAAGTGGATAAACAATACAGAATTATATTTAATTAAATCAGACATTTCTGTTTACAACAGAATTACAACCGTTTCGATTGCCGTCGAAACGGTTTTTAAATGTCCCTTACTTTTAATTACCTGCTATTAATGATCCATCGGATATTATAAACATTCCCACCTCTCTTTCACCTTCTACAATTTCTATATCTTTTAGTAAAAGATATTCTTTAAGATATTGCATATTCTGTGATACAAGATTAAGATCAATATCTAATTGAATTGAATATCCTGTTTCATCAAAGAATAAAAAGGCATTATTCGGAGAGTTACTTAACATCTCAGCAAGTAATGCCGGAGTTACTTTTATTCTGAAAGTTTCTGGAAGATTCCTTTTTTGTTTTTTATTAGTATTTTGAGGGAAGTCATTACTATTACGTTTATTTGTTGGCCTGAATAAAAAACACTTGATCTTTCTCATTTCATATCGACCATAATATCCTGTATAATGATTAATATCTGAAATCATACGATTATAAAGACTATCGGCTGCAGCTAAAGGCACTATCATGTCGTAAGTATAAGAATTAGTTTTTTCCCAATCATTTCTATTTAAAGACCCCGGCTGATAGACAAAGTTTTCTGGATGTTGTACTTCCAATAAAATTCTTTTACTTAAGCTAACATGTTTACCTACGTAATGAGTGTGAAAAACCGCCCTGTACAAACTTAGCAGCGTACCATTTCTTACCGTGTAACCCGTGAAAGCAACGTGTGCAGAATCAAGTTTCGAGAGCCTGTACTTACTAATTTCGGGTAAGTTTCCTACCTTGCCTTTAAAGAACATTGAGTATTGGCTATACTTATTAAATTTCACATCATCTCCTATATCAACTGGTTTGCCATCCATTGCAAAATAGTCCGTCTTTTGTTGAAGGCTAACATTTTGATAATTCATTAACTTTTGGACATTGCTTTTGGTTACTTCCTCTGAACCAGTAATAGCTTTTATAATTCCATCAGAACCTATCCATACGCAATGGGGCAAGGAAGTATGCAAAAAAAAACGATCAGCAATGCTGTCATTGATCGCAGTAGGCAAAGGAAATGTCTCGCCATTTTTACCCTTCCATTTTTCAAACAGATCTAAGATCTTTTTAGAATTATCATTTGTGCCGACCGAATTTATAAGTAGTATTTGTATACTATCATTCAAAGATGCTTGCAAAGAAATAGCTTCAGGAAACCGGTCGATACAGGACAAGCACCAGGTGGCCCAGAAGTCCAGGATGATGAATTTATTTTTGAAGTCGGAGAGTTTGGCAACAGTATCCCGATAGTTGAGCATGCGGAAGGTTATGTCCGGTACATGGTCGCCAACTTTTAATTCTTTGATCTGTGTAGGAGTATCATCCAGGGGGTCCTCTACCGCCATCTGCGCAGACAAGGAGCAGGTGCAGCATGCACAAAAAATTGTCAGTGCGATTCTGAAAGCCTTTTCCATTGTTCCGTTTTTAACGCGGCAGATGGGCTGCCCCGCAGTTTTTTTGAATAAATGCAGTTGTTCAGGGGAGGGGATACTATACCTGCTGCTTGTTACATCTATTCGCACCACGTTAAAACAAGCTTCCTGTCAATAAGGAAGCGAACACAATCATCCTTTAGGTGGTGTAAACTCATGGTAGCAACCATGCAGGCAAATGAATCAACTCGGACAGGTTAAATGGTCGATGGTCAAACCGGGCGGCATATTCTACCGGTTATTTATTTTCAATACAGCTTCGATGATCTCACCTCAAAGCCAGATCTTGTTTGTTCGAGCATATACATCTCACACCTGGTCAGTTACCGTTTCTTCACCTCTTATCACCCTCCTTAACTATTTTATAGTAACGCTCTGTTCATTCGATATATCAAACAACCCTTGCAGAACAAGTCCATTATTTTTTCTGCTCTGCCAGTACTCTTACTTTGTTTCCTTCAATCTTAAAGCTCACACCCCCTGTTTCTTCCAGCACGGTAAATATTTTGGAAGCAGGAAGGTTACGCGACAATAAACAATTATAGTGCGTTTTAATATCGCCTTCATAGGAGACCTCGACATTGTACCAGCGGCCGACCTGCTTCATAATGGTCACGATATCTGCATCGTCGAAGCTGAAGTTTCCATTTTTCCAGGCCATGGTGGATTCGATATCGGGATGATTATCGATAACCGTAGCGCCCTTGCCTGCCAGCGCCTGCTGGCCGGGTTTCAAAAAGGCAACGGGGCTGTTGGCAGCGGTCACTTTCACAGCGCCTTCGAGCAGAGTGGTCTTTACCTGCTGCTCGTCGGGGTAAGCATTGATATTGAAATGGGTGCCGAGCACTTCAATAGCAGTAGGTTTATCTTTTATCTCTACGATAAAAGGCATGCTTTTGTTTTTAGCCACTTCGAAATAGCATTGTCCCGATACGGTCACCCTTCTTTCCTTTCCATTGAATACAGCGGGATAACGGATAGAGGTAGATGCATCGAGCCATACTTTAGTGCCATCAGACAAAGTAACAGCGGGATAACTGGCTCCCGCAGGGGTGGTTAATGTATTATACAATACTTTACCGGAAGCATCACCCGCGCTGCTATGATCGTATCGTAGCAGGCCGCTTTGTTTAATAATATTGGTAGAGCCCTGGGAAGCCAATGTGCCATCGGCTTTTTCATCGAGCAGGATCACACTGCCATCGGCAAGGGTCAGGTAGGCTTTCCCATCCTGGCCGGGTTGCAGGTCCTGTTTGGGAGCAGCAGCCAGTGTATTATTCTTCGTAGTGCTTTTGGCAGTATATATATAATAAGTAGCGCCACCGATCAGCAGAATAAGACAAACGGCAGCGGCGTATCTCCAGCTCATGCGGAAGATGCGGCCAACCGAACCGGTCAGGCCAACTTGTTTCTTCATTTTCCTGAGCGCTTGGGAGGTATCGGCTTCCGAGAGGAAGTCGAGGGCTTTCTGCATTCTTTTTTCGTCGGTCAGTTCTTCGAAAAGCCGCATATTGATGTCGGAAGCGCCGATCCATTCATCCAATTCATTATGCTCGGCGGGGGTGAGCGTTTGCTGGATATAACCGGAAATGAGCTTCGCGATGTGCTGCGCTTTCTCGAAATGTTCTTCCTGGTCTGTTTGTTCGTTCATCAATATGTGTTAATGCGGTAAAATGCTGGGAATAATAATAGAAAAACTGCTTTTTTTAGAGGCTATATACTGATAAGACGTGAGATAAATTTGGTGGGACTAAAGCGATCACGATTATTTTGAAAAATCATTTGCATATATTCTAAACGAGGGCAATATCAAGGAAATCCGATCATTTGTAGAGCCATTTTTTTCTTTTAACAGTTTGAGGGCCAGGAGGGTGCCAACGGAGCACGAAGGACACGGGGACGTTTTAATCAGGGCAGGCAGGATCTTCCTTCACCGGGCAAGCGATATATATTATTTATGGCATCGGAACAAGCAGCAGTATCAGGCGCAGGTAAGTATGAAAGAAAAACCGGTAAGTTTTGAGTTGGTCTTTTCCCTTAACAGCTTAAGGCCACGCGCTCTTTGGTTTTTGACCGTATTGATGGAGGTGTTCATGGCGGCGGCTGTTTCATTCAATGTTTTTCCTTCGATGAAGAGGTGGGTAAACACCTGTTTGCAACGGGGGGGAAGGGAGTTCAGGGCGGCATAGATCTCCCGGACCACTTCTGCCAGGATCATATCCTGCAGCCGGTTGCTGTCCATCGTGTCTTTGAGAAGACCGGCCAGGGCATCGTCATTCTCCTTTGTTTTTTTGGCTTTGCGGAGGTAATCAAAACAACCGTTGCGTACAGTTGCATAGAGCCAGGATTTGATCTTGCCGGCTTCTTTGAAGTTATCGGCGCGTTCCCATATCTTAATGAATGATTCTTCGACAATATCTTCCGCGGGAGATTTATCTTTTACGATGCGGAAAGCATAATACAGCAATGAAGGATAAAGGGCATTAAAAAAATAGGAAAAGCCCTTTTCCTCGCCTCGCTGGAATGAGTCGACGTAGTGTTGTATGTTCTGATCCCCGGGTGCCACAGTTGATTTAAGCCTTTCTTTTTGGAATACCGGACCTTAGGACCCTTAATCATAGTACTGTACGTACGTATGTACAAGAAGTCCAGATTTTAAAAAAATTTATAAAAGGATGAGGTTTCGGTTGGCCGGGACCGATTAGCAATTCATCAACAACTATGGCAAGAGTAAAACAGCTTAGGAGATGAGAATGCTGGCGCGGAATAAAAGTAATTACTAAAGCTTCTATAAACAAATACCATTAGTAATTACTTGTTAAAATCCTTCAAAAACATGCTTATCTCCAAATGTTTACTGGCACCATTTCATGATAAAGCCCCGACTTCACATAGTGAAGTTAGTATATATCATGGTACATAAAATTAAACCGGGTAAGAAAAGAAATGAACAATAGTCGATGAATCACTATGTTACCTGTTTCAAAAATATTAAATAACTGGGTAGATCGGGCTATTACGATGGATAGAAAATAACGTTTAAAAAATGTTTTTTCCTGACAGGTTTGCCTGAAAAAAATCTTATTGTTTTTGACATAATTTTTTTTGTTATGTAATGAGGAGTGTTAAGAGTTTGGGGCATTGGTTATATTGTGCTGGTAAGGGAACACGGATTGGACAGATGTAATGCGATTAAATTTTCTTGGGGCCATTCGTCTTAAAATCATTTTATAGTTCCTTATTCGCCCGCCAGGAATGGTTCCATCTTCACTATTTCGTAAACCGCCTTGCTCCCGGATTTGTTGCGCCGGGCCTTGAATGTAACTTTTACCAGGTCATGCGTCAATACTTTTTCCGGTAACAGATCGCGCGGCGAGCAATGCAACACACGGGCCAGCAGGTTCAAATGCCTGATGCTATACTTGGCGCGTTGGCGCGGGTTTTCTACTTTCGAGATCAATCCTTCTGCAAAATTCAACAGGATAGCCAGGTTGACCTGGGAAATATTCTTTGTGGTACGTATCTCCTTTACCTTATTAATAATAAAAAGGTCAAGTTCAGATATGACAACATTGAATAGTTCATCTTTCTTTCGCATATCCCCTTTCTCTTCTCTTCGCGATGCTGCAAGGAATGATTTATTAAAATCTCATACACATGTACTTGTGGATGTTAGGGATAAATTGCAGGGAAGATCGTTATACATGCAGGCTTGCATGCGGGGAGACAATCATTGTTCTTTTGTTGCCAGTCAGCGGTGTTCAACGGTAAAAGATATACCAGAATGGTTGGCTGCGGGGAGGTGGCAGCATTGAAAATTAATTCCAGGATTCAATCCGGGAACCGGGTTCTTCCGTAAATATTCTGTACCACCTGTAAATTCCATTCCAAGGAAGACGTATTATTATTGACTTCACAAACCTGGGAATGGAGAGTATACAGATCTATACCGATTCGTTTCAGCGAGGCGAAGAAAAAGGATTCACTTACTTTTTCAAATCCCTGTTTCCTGCTCTCCTGTTCTATTCCTTTAAAATTACAAACAATAAAGAAGCAGCAGACGAGATCACCGAGAATTCCTTTATTAAAATATGGAAATGCCATGAATTATTCGGTCATCATGAGCGTATCAGCTC
Source organism: uncultured Bacteroidota bacterium (assembly GCA_946479615.1). Next base: position 28,738 of record CAMLGR010000026.1, read on the forward strand.
ATGGTTATATGCTACTGTGCAAAACGACAGCATTACCTGGTTAAAAGAACGGGATCAACCTGCTTCATCACCGTGTGATCCTGTTAAAAATATGGATAACGATGAAGGGCTATTGTTTGACAATTGCATGATCAATGTACAACTGGCACATGAACTATATCGCTTATTACAAACACTTCCTCCGCGCTGCCGCCAGGTAGTTGATCTCCATTTTTTACAGGGAAAGACATTGAAAGAAATTGCGGTACAATTGAAGATGCCTTTTAAAGCCATTAATAACCAGCGGATGAAAGGGATGAAGTTATTAAGAGTTGTTCCAGGAGAAAATTAACCCTCCTGGAAAATAATTCTTCATCATGGAATTTCACCTGTAAAAAAGGATATTCCACAGAAGGCTACAGGGATAAGAAGCGTCCAGGGAGACGATACGTCCTGGTTGCTCAACATTCTTTCTATTGTTTAGTACAATTACCCTTCCTGCCGGTCTTACTATATAGCCCGGCCTATTTGCAGGTTCCCAGCACCTATTTGAAACACTAACCGTAATTCGTTCTTATGTACCGCCTCCCTAAAAAGATTGCCGGGTCCTCCACCGACAAAATAATACTGATGATGGCAACGCACCTGTTGCACTCATCCCGGCCGCCGGTTTCCGGCGGATTAAAGAAATGGCTGGACAGTGATGAAAGAAACCAGCAGTTATTTAAGGACCTTATTGCCCGGAAAGGAATGCAAAAAGGATTGCAATGGCATAAAGCGATCAGCAGTTCCCAAAGCATTAAAAAAACAGAGCATCGTTTGTTCCTGAAAGCGGACCGTGCACGAAAAGAAAAGAAGAAAGGGAACCGCATCGACAAGGATGAAAGATTGCGAAAGAAGAACGTCAATTTCAATATCCCTCCCCTGTTAAGTTTAGCAGTAAAAAATAAAAAGCCGCAACACCCCGTCAGTATGCCGGCTTTTTATTTCTTATTTCATTTACCTGGAAGCCGCCGCATCAACTCCTACCCCCGTTTTCGGGTCGCGTGAAATGATCCTTTCGAAATGATACAGTTCGCCATCCAGGCCGATGCCTTCCACGGTGACTTTAAATTTTCTTGTAAAATCATTGTTGGTGAACGAGATGCGGTTCTGCCCGGAATGAGCCAGGGGATCCCAATAGAGAGCGATGCGGTTATCGGGTCCTTTATAGTCTGCTGCTGCCGGGAATAAAGGTTTATCATACCCGATGATCTGTACTTTATTCAATCCCTCGAAAAGGTTATCGAGATCCTTTCCTTTTTTGGTATAGACCGCCAGCGCCGGTTTTACTTCACCGGATGGTGTTTTATATTTTCCTATGATCTTGACATAACCCAATAAGTTAGGACCAAACCGGTACCTGTTCAATTCAGAGACAGCAACGGCTCTTTCGTCCACAAAGAGCAAAGGATCTTCACCAAGGTATTTCAGATCGATCCGCGGACCGGAAGAAGAAAAGGTAAACGCGGGCAGGTTGTTTTTCAGGTAAGAGAAAAAGTCAAAGGCCTTGAAAGCATTCCTGAGATCGATGGAAAAATCGGCTGTTCCATTAAACGGGCCCGAGGTATAATTCTTTTCGAGTTTATTACTGCTTCCTTTTTTTGAAACGATAAAATCCCTGCGCAGTTTAGGATCGGGTGTTTCCAATGCATTTCCTTTTTTCAGGTAAATGGAAACCCCACCCTGCATCAATGTACCCATGACAAAAGGAGGAGGAAATATTTTGACAAAGGCAATATCGTAGAGATTGATATTTCTGATCACGTCGAAAGGAGTTTCCACTTCATTTAAAAAGAACAGGAGGTTTTGTTTATGGTAGGTGAGCCCGGCTTCCTGTCCTTTTGCATCTATATTCAATTCCACGCCCGGCATCCGGCTGCTTAAATACTGGAGTAAGCTAATACCGGGTGTATAATCGTTGACCATATCGAAGCTGCGGGCATCTATACCACCCCGAAAACCACCGGTGGGATATTCTTCCTCCATCTTTTCGACGACTGTTTTTTGCCTGGCTGTCACTACTACTTCTTTTAATGTTTTGATATAATCGAGGTGCAGCTCATATTTTTTCATCGATACTTTTATCAATGGTGTTTTCTGGAGCCCCGTCCTTACTCCATACTGGTATCGGTTCTGGTCAGGCGAAAAGCGGGGAATATCCATTCTTCTATCGAGCTGCAGGGTTACATCCTTGGATCTTGTTTCTTTATCTTCTACCTGGAACATTACCGTTGCTGTATCATAAAAAAGAAAATTCTTCAATTCAAACCGGCCGGTGGAATCGATGGGTATTATTTTGAACGCATTGGATGAATCGCGGGTGGTAATGAAAAGTAAAAGATTCTTATTCCGGATGATCTCGTTGTTCGATAATTTACGGGCATACCCGGCAAAGGTTATATAATTGGAATCGGGGGTAAGTGAAGCAGTCTTGCCAGCTTCGGGGATGTTATTGGATATACTATTCCCGATCGATACAGGACTGCTGTCTACTTCAGCATCTGTCACAGAAACGGAAAGGGTAGCAACGGAATCTTTTACGGTAAGGTTCCAAAGATTATTGCCTTTATTGGCATTATTAAATACAGTTGTATCGATATCGACGGAAAGGTTCCTGACCTCTTTGCCGGTAGTTCTGAACTCACTGACAATAGTGGCGCTGTCTTTTTGGGCATCGATGACGGTAAAGGGTACATAAAAAGCGCGGTCATCGAAATCGTTTTGCCAGCGGGTATAGGCCCTGACATAATAGATATCAGCGCTGGCATTGACAGGTACTTCGAGCTGCCCGATGGTAATACCGGAGAATAAGGGAAACATTTTACTTGTCAGCAGGTACCCTGTTTTATCATACATATCAACATACAGCGAGGTGGAGTTTCTCGTCAGTGTGTTGCCTTCCATCACATAGGCTTTGAACCAGAGAGTGTCGCCGGATAGACAAATGGTCTTATCAAAATGCAAATACACATTTTCAGGAACAGGGCTTTTTTGAGAGAATAATTTGCCCGGGATCATTAAACTTAACAGCAATAGGAATTTGCTCATTTAAATGGATTTAGCATCAATAAATGATGGCAAATGATCGAATGAAAAAGATTCATTACCGGGTTTTGCCAGATTAGAAAATTGGGGTTTATTTCTTTGTAGTAATATCGCTTTGTACCGAAGGGGAGAAGTAAACCAGGTTACATCCAATAACAGATATTTCGGAATGAATCGTTTTAAACAGCTTATGTATGATATTGCTGATATCGATGGCAATAAAACACATATAGACAGGTATTTCTTTGCACTGAGATAAGATATGAAGTAAACAATAATGCCTAATGTTCGTTCGTAAAAAAATGATGGAGAGTAAGCTTTATTCCATATATATACAGATATGAAGAGGATGGCCGGGAAAAGAAGTTCTTTGCTTGTCATAAATGTGAAACCGGATAAGGTTAAGGATATAACATAATTATTGGCAGGCAGGACTAAGTGTATTCATAAAAATGTCATTTTTTTATATGACAATCGGTTATTACCTTTAACGGGTATGGCTACTTTCGATCTATCATTCCCCGCGTAAAGCCAACGATCTTCCCTGTATCACCGATACCTGTTTCCCAATCAGCCTGTACATTTTTTAGTGTTTTATGATGACCATCATTGAGAGATTCTTATAGGGATGAATAGTATTGCAGGGAGTGCGTATGTTCCCCGGGTTTATAAGACTGTTATTGCCACGGATACATGGATGTTCACCTGCGGCGAATCATAAATATATTTCCAGTTTTATTTTCGTGCTTTGCCAATAAAATCAGTTGCCGACCTGATCTTCGCAACCTTCTTTTACTGTGAATTATAAACAGGCATCTCCCCTCCAGGAGATGCTGGATGGGAGATTGGGTGTGACCGTCCAAAAACGTATATTGTATATGACACTGCGATAGAACCTGTCGCAGCCAGGAAATCAAAAAAGAGAACCGGGGTCATAAAGACAGGTGGCTTTCATACCTGTCCACAGCCTGGTTGCTGCTAACCCTCGATAAAGACATTGATGCTATAGCAGCTGTACCCGTAGATACGGGAACCTGACCCCGGTTGGAAGATTTCTTTGCGTCATAAAGATGCAACGGGAAGTAAGTGATTCCAAATCAAATGATTTTGCAGTGGGGAGTAAGTGTTTTCCAAGCGGGAAGAGGCTTTACAAGAGGAAGGCTGAAGAGGAAGTAAGAAGTATTAAATTAAGAATTATGAGTTATGAATTATGAATGACAGTCGTCCATTCATAATTCATAACTCATAATTCTTAATTCTTGCCGTTACATGGAGTTTACGATATAGTAGAAGTATTTGCCGGTGGGAATGTATTTGTCAACGAAGTAACGGCCGGAAGAGATATCAAGAAAAGTATGCGTACCTGCAATGATGGTAACTTCTTTTTTTAATTTTCTCGTATGGTCTTTATCGAGCCAGGTATCACGGATATCAACGATAAGCTGGCAGGCTTCCTGGTTACCGGGCGCGCAACTAAGCCGGTCAGGGTCGTCATACATTTTATAGAATGTCCAGTTGGAAATGTTTTGCACATCTGCCGAGGCAGATCTTTTGAAGGGTTCTATATTAAATACACAATATTGATAATGGCAGGAATCTTTTTTTATAAACTGGCTATGTGCATTCAGGGAAAAAATGCAGGCAACTGCAATGCCTATCGCGCGCCGGAGATAGCTTTTCATAAAAAAGGTTTAATGGTTAATGGCCGAGCGCAAAACTCGTCTGGGGTATCAAAGATGGAGTAAAGGAAATCAAGCCAGCAGGTAAAGATGTTTGAGAGTGGCAGGAATAATTGCTGAAATGGGAGCGTTTATTTGATACCCGGAGAAGTCAGGTACGTCGTACAGACCCGGGTGTATAGCCAAAGTGTTTACGGAAGGCCGTAATAAAGCTGGTCAGGCGCTGGTAACCGGTAAGCGAAGCGATCTCCTTGATGGGTTTGTTGGTAGTCAGCAATAAATGCTTGGCTTCCTGCATTCTTGCATTGAGCAGGTATTCAAAGATGCCCGTTTTGAAGATATGCTTAAACACATATTTTAACCTGAATTCGTTGAGGTATACTTTTTTTGCTATAGCAGGTATGGAATGATGTAGTGTAATGTCAGTCATGATGATCTTTTCGGCGGCATGGGCAGCACTGATCTCTTCTTCGGCCGGCTCCTGCTCATCCGGTTCCTCGCGCAATGCGACGGCCAGCAATAAGAAAAGCAATTCATCCAGGCGGTTCTCCAGGTAATAATCACGCAATGAATTTTCGAAAGGGCAATCAGGGATATCATTGATAATATCCAATGCATCATGCGGCGCGCGCATGGGCTTTTTTTGCAGGAAAGAAGCTTTACCTCCATTGGCATCGCCCATAAAGGAAGCAATACCCGGAAACAGGGCAAGTAGCCCGGCCAGCTTTTCAGGGGGGCATAAAGCATCGAAACTGCGATATTCCTTATCTTTTTCGAAAACGATCTTCTCTCCACCCTGCCCCGGATGATAAATGATAAACTGGTTCTCGTTTAGTTTAACCGGGCCCATACTTCTGATGCTGAAGCGCCATTTATTTTTACTGATGATCCGGGCTACCGTCAGCGGGTTTTGCATGCGGCAGCTAATCGTCATTTTCTTTAATAATTTGAAAAAGGAGAATCGCAATATATAAGGACCAGTACGGAACTCTTCATAAAGGATCGTTCCAAAATCACCTTCAGCGGACCAGGCTGTACTACCGGGTAAACTAACAGCAGCTACACCGGCAGGAATACCGGGTCGCAATAATAAATTTTCATTTGAAGAAGTGTATATGGTCAGGTCCATGACGGGGCATCAGTTGAATAACAAATCACTCACTACTAACCATTCCTGTAATTTACGAGTACGGCAGGTAGCCGGACAATAAAATGCCCGGAGCACCCTTGTAGTTTCCATTTCAACGGTCTCGTTTCCAGCAAGGTAGTTAGTTAAAAAATTGCTCAACCAGTTAATTTTTTAAGAAATTAATAAGCATTTTGAAATTGGGAAATTGACTACAAGAGAGCAGTCTTCCTATAAAGTCAACTTCCCAATTTCAAAATTATTTCCTCTGTTTACTTTTTACGCTGATCACGACGCAGTTTGTTCAACTGCACCAGCATTGCATTTAATAATTCCTGCAAATGATCCATCGATTGCTGATCGGGTGAATGAATGGCATTATACAAATGGTCTTGCGAAAATGATTCGGGTACCTGTTTGCTTCGTATCGCCACATATTTACTCATAAAACGGGTTAATGCTTTTCGGTTGCGGATACGGAATGCGCCTGTCTCAATAAATAAGCGAATGATCGTGCCGAGTTCGGGAACGGTAAATGTGGTGACGACCTTATAGGCATCAATATCCGGGTCATCAGGATCAAGTTCTTCTTTGCTCCCGAGATAGCGGCCAAAATGATCAGTGATATAGACTGCCAGCTCCTCGCAGAGTTCGAGTAATCCTTTTTTCGCCTTATTCGATCTGCCTTTTTTTAACCGGCGGAGAATGGCTTCGAGGCCATCCTGGTGCAGTCGGAAATAGCGGTGCAGATATGTATCTTTTTTGGCGCTGGTTGCCACGTTCATCATGGCAAGGCGGATGCGGGAGAGCTCTTCTTCCCATAGCCCGGTAGTGGTCAATACCGGCTGTGCTACCCATTCTTCCAGCCGGGTTAATTCATAGATCATCGTAGGTAAGGTTTACGCAGTAATACAACTACATATAATATATTATTTTAAAAGCAGTTGCAAGTTTTTGCGGGCGGGATAATTATCCTCCGAATTTAAATATTCGTATCGTGATAAAGAAAATTAAGGTGGTTTTTTAGTCGAAAAATATTGGCGATTAAGGGTTATCCAGAAGAGGGAGTAATGAGAAACACTTTTCAGCACCTTTAGAAATGGCTTATTTATTATATGTTTTTTTCATTATGTTATCGGAAGCTGGTGTGATAATAAGAAATGAAGAATAAGGAATGAGGAATGAGAAAGTGGGCAGCGTGAAGACTGTTATTTTCTTATTCCTTATTTTTTGTTTCTCATTCCTTATTTATTAAGAGCCCGAGCGCTTTTTTCGTTTTCTATCAGGCCGTTTGTGGAAGGATAAATTTATCAGGCTTATTAATCTCGTTTTTCTTTTGTTCGCTTTTTCTTTTTCTTGATAAAAAAGAAACAAAAAATCAAGGACAAACGATGCTGCGCCGTTTGTCCCGGCCTTCCGACAGTTGAAAATTAAGGACGAAGAAGCTGCTGCGTGAGCAGGAGAAGATACTGCAGGCGCTGTTTTTTCGCTTAGTGTTTTTATAATAGTAAGGGTCCGGAAAAAGGCGAAAAAAAGCGCTGAAAGTTTTTAATAAAGAATGAGAAAGGCACAGTATTCACGCTGCCATTTTCTCATTCCTTATTTTTTGTTCCTTATTCCTTATCCTTTATTCTCCTCTCTTATCTCTCAAACCCAATCGTAAACACCGTCCCCTTTCCTATTTCACTTTCTACGCGGATAGATGCTTTATGTGATTGAATAATTGAGTAAGAAGCAGCGAGACCCAGTCCGACACCATTTTTCTTTAGAGTAAAGAAGGGTTCAAAAAGTTTCGGCAGGTATTCTTCCTGAATCCCGCTTCCATTGTCACGAATGATGACGGTATAGGTATCAGGTGTTTCATTGAGCGACACCGACAAACATCCTTTACCAATCTCCATCGATTCAATCGCGTTGACAAGTATATTGGTAAACGCAATTACCAGCTTGGATTTGTTCGCCGAAATTTCGAGCGGATGCGATGGGTAGGATTTTTTTACTTCTGCTTTCTGCAGGTCCAGCCGGTCGCTGATCATGGCAATACTTTCATCAATGATCCCCTGTAAACTGTTCGATTCAAAGACGAGTTCCGGTGGTCGTGTAAGGTTCAATAATTCAGTAATAATATGATTGATGCGGACACAATTACGTTTGATGATCGCTACCAGGTTTTGCTGGATCTCTTCATCTTCCAGCGGCATTTCAAAATGATCGGCCGAAAGACTGATATTATTCAACGGGTTCCTGATCTCGTGCGCCAGGATCCGCATCAGCCGTTCATTCGCCGCCAGCTTCTGTGCCTGCAGATTCGCCACCTCGGCTTTTTTAATATTGCTGATATCGTGAAGAATGCCATGCACCAGCGATCCGCCTTCGGCATTTTCCGTAAAAGAGATCGAGAGCAGGCAGGATTTCGTTTCCTTATCATCACTGATGATCTCCGTTTCGAAATCATTGATGTTCTGTTTGCGGTCAATGAATTCGCATAGTCTTTTCTTATGCGTCTCTTCTTTTATAAAATCATAAAAACTGCGATGAAGCGCCGACCTGGTTTTTCCAAACAAGGCCGAAGCAGCCTGGTTCACTTCTGTCAATAACAAATGCTCATCAGCAATGAACACGGCATCTTTGGAACCTTCAAATAACCGGCGGTATTTATTTTCACGCGTTTTTAATTCTTTTACCGAAGCGGCTCTTTCCAGCGAATAACGGATACAACGCTCGAGCTTTTCGGTATTCAATTCTGATTTGATCAGGTAATCGGTCGCACCGTATTCCATGGCTTTGATATCGATGTCCTTGCTTCCTTTGCCGGTCAGCAATACAATGGGATCATCGAAAGCGGCAGAACGGGTAGCCTGTAAGAGATCGAGCCCGGTGCGGGCGCCCAGGCGATAGTCCACGAAATAAATATCGTATTCGCGGGCCTGAATTTTTTTAATGGCCGTTTCATACTGGTTACACCAATCAATAGTGAAACCAGCTCCCCTGTCAATGGATCTGATGTAATCAGAAATAACGAAGAAGTCATCTTCATCATCATCAATTATAGCGACTTTTATCTCACGGGAACTGAGCATGTTGTTCAATGGTTTGCGGTACAATGAATATAAACCGGGCTCCGGCATTTTCGGCGCTGTATACATATATGATACCCCCGTGATTTATGAGAATCCGCTTAGCTACTGCAAGGCCGATGCCATTTCCGGGAAAAGACGATTTTGCATGTAAGCGGACAAAAGGACGAAATATTTTCCCCGCCAGTTCAGGGGAAAACCCGATTCCATTATCAGCGATTTCTACTTTATAGTAAGGCAAAGGTTTCGTCATACCAAGTTCCTTTTTTTCCTGTTCACTGATCTGCTGCGCACTGATGTTCACCTGCGGGGTATCTTCTTTAGTATATAACAAGGCATTGTCAAGCAATACACGGAAAAGGCGATGGTACTGTTCAGCATCTCCCTGCACAACAGGCAGATCCTTATAGCTGATCTCGGCTTTTTTCTCACGGATGACCGGCTGAAGATCGTTTACTACATCTGCGATTATCTTGTCCAGGTCACAGGAGACGGGCCGGAATTCACCGGTATTGACTTTTGACAAAGAAGCCAGGTCATCGATAAGCGAACGCATACCACCGAGGGAAGTATGAATGCGTTGTACAAAGTTCTTTACTTCTTCACTCTCTTCCTGGTTGTATTTCGAAGTAAGCCGATCTACCAGCACCATTAGTTTACGTAACGGCGCATCGAGGTCATGCGCAGCGATATCGATAAACTCGGTATAGGCTTCTTTATAAATACCGTTATAGATAATCGCCGGAATTTTATGAATCGTAAAGACAAGTAGTGATTGCCCATTTTTTTCTTCACATAGGGTCAAAGGGTTTAAAACAAACACGGAATCTTTTCTATGATTATGATTTAGATCGCCCAAGTTTTTAAATCCTTCATATTCTTCTTTTAAATTTTTTTTGGAATAACGTAACGCCTCACAAGAATCACTGTTATATTTTTTAAAGTAGTATGCAAGAAGCTTGTTGTGCAGCTGAAAAAGAGAATCTTGATAATAGGAATAATCGTTTGAAAATACAGAGTCTTTGGTTGTTGTCAACCTACTGTAATCCGTAGCGGTATCTTTTT
>CAMLGR010000027.1 GCA_946479615.1 uncultured Bacteroidota bacterium
TTTTGCCACCTTTTAATTAAATGGTTGGTCTTTTTTATCCTATTCCCTGAAATCACCCACTTCAAATGCGGCGCTGGCCATTACTATTCCCATAAAAAAAACATCGACGCTGTACTGGTTGGCTTTCCAGATCCCCGGTGTGGAAGATCCCCACCCGGTGGTGGTCGTATAGATAGTCGTTTGCGTATTGGGAGATATATATACCAGTTCGGTAGATTTTCCTTTGAGCAGCCCGGCCTTATCCAGGAAATGATAGAAGAACTCCGCATAGAATCCCTTATCAGTTTTACTTTTGAATTTTATCTCTGCACAGATGTAGCGGGTTTCATCTCCTTTAAATTTGCTATAATATTTCCGGTTAGGATCGTTTTGTATGTTTGATTCTCCTTCGAAAAGTTTCACCGATTCAATTTCAACATATCCATTGTTTTTCAACGCATCGGGACCCAGGTCCTCCACATGAAAAATAGTTTCGGCTACTACCACATTATCGATCACTGCTTCCCACCGATAGTCGCCTACCGTCCAATACCCGCCGGCTTCCGCTACCCCCCAGCCATCCCGCACAAAAACAGCGTTATCGGTTTTACTTACTTTGATGCTTTGCTGACGTGTGCACAGCTTTACCGGGTTAGATGTTTTTAAAGTGCAATTCAGGGTAATCGTTACCTCCCAGTCCTGTTCATCAAACAATTTATTAAAAAAAGAAAATTCTACATAGATGTAACTAAGTTCATAGCGATCAAATACGGTACGATATTTTTTAGTACCATCGGCCATCCACTCATCGCTGCCGTATACTTTCAATCCTTTTACAACAAATTTTGACTGCATTGCATTTTCCATGACAAAAATTATTTACCTGACTATCGGGATATAGCCAGGTATTAAATCAAAAGTCAAAATTAAAAAGTCAAAAATCAAAACCTTTACTGGTAGTTTTATCGCGATATTCATCAATTCCCGATTTTTTGACTTTTTAATTTTGACTTGACTACATCCCGATAGCCAATATTATTTAAACCTCTCTATAAAATTTTCCTCTCCATAAAAACACCGCCATCAGCAATTGCGTAATGGCAAAACATTTAAAGGCGAGGCTATACTCGCTACCGCTTAATGGTGCCACCGGGTAAAACAACAAGGTACTGACTACGGCGATGATAGCCAATATCCAGGGAGATGCCTGCCGTCGTCTTTCCTTTGGGAGCTTCTCCATCGCAAAGCTGTAACAAAACAACCCGGCAAAAACACCGGCTACGGCAAAGCATACCGACGGCATTTCAAACGCAGAAGCCACCGCCAGCACGATATCACCCAACGTAGCTGCCAGCACCAACCCGGTATTTACAACGATAATATACAATAGTGTCAAAAAAAGAAATTTTGGCGTCATTGCATATATGGGACTTGGTGATAAAAATAAGCGTGTTAGATGTCAGGTGTTGGGTTTTAGGTTTTAGATTAGTATCCTTACAGAAAATATAATCATAACGGAAGATCATTAACCAGTCGATCTACACTTAACACCTGGCAACAAAGAACGTTATTACTAAAATATCTGAAATTAATTTCACTTGGTGCCTGGCTTCTTTTTCGGCGGTGCTTCGACAGTTGGTGTTTCCTTTATGAAATCTGTAACAGCCTTTTCATGTTTTTGGGCCGTTATACTGCGTGATACCTGGCCACCTCCTGTTCTTACGCTGTCAAGTGTCAGCTGATTGGCTTGTCCACCATTTGTCGGCTTTACCACTGCTTTTGCAGCTACCCTGCTTTTTGCGCTGTCGAGTGTCAGTTGATTGCCTTGTGCACCGTTCACGCCAGGCTTCGTCGCTGCCTTTGCAGCTACACCGCTTTTTGCGCTGTCAAGCGTCAGTTGATTGGCTGGTGCACCGTTTACTGCCGGCTTGGCCAGCGCTTTTCTTGCCGTCGTTTTCTGCGCCATAAGTCCTGTACAAAGAAGCAGGAAAGCCGCAAAGAGAAATGCTTTTTTCATTTGTATTATTTTAAGGTTCATGATCTAAATATTTATCCCGGAATGAAATAGTTTCCACAGCCGCCTTTGACAGCACCGTGTCTTTACCCGAGACTAAGTTTTGAAGCAGGCTTGTCACATCAGGATGATCAATCAATCTCAATGCGAAAACAGCGACTTTTCGTACTCCGGGCGATACAGAGGGATTGTGGATATAGGAAGAAAGGATTGGCAAGAACCGGTAAGCTCCCGTATTGCCATACACGAGTAATTGCTGAAGCGTATCCGGGCTATTCTTCATATGCTCAACAATTACTTCAGTTAATTCATCTGCTTTTTTTATATCGATTTGTCTAAGGTTTTTGATCATTCCACCCAATGTTAGCTGGGCTGTTGATACGATATCAGAATTTCCCGTGCCGGAAAAAGCCATGTCTTTAATAATATCCGCCGCCTTGCCCGTGGGCGTTGGTGAAGTGGCCAGCACCGGTAATAATTCTATCATCACCGATTCATCATCTCTCCTTGCCGACGCTATAGCGGCTAATTCATTTATCGAAAAAGGAGTTTCCACTGTAGCCAGTGCATGGCTCATCACCCTGAAAGTATCCGACCCTGGAGATGACTTTTTTAACAGGGTTGCCATTTTACTGCAATCGGGTTCCGAAAGCCAGGCCAGTGCCCTGAATTTTTTCACCAGGTCACTTTCATATTGATTATCCTGGATATTCACCAGCCTCAGCTTCGCCATGAGCGTTTCAAAATTGTCGTCTGCAAGGGTATTTTTATAAGCCATCCTGTTTATTTCTTCATCAGGGATGGGGTCGCTTAATGCAACTGCTTTCAGATAGCTCCCGGATTGTTGCAACTTTTCAAATGCCTGCAAGGCTTCATGGTTTATGGTGGTTGCTGACAATAGCTTATACTCCGTTCTGCTGCCGGATGCAACAATGGTATCTGCACCAAACATGGTAACAAGCGATTCTGAAATGCTTATTCTTTGCACCGTACCGTTTGTATCAATAATGATAGTTGTTTTACTGTCGGGGAAAAATTTCTGACCCTTTTTTGCCGATTTTATTTTTTCGTACCCGCTATTTATTTTCAGGTATTCTATGCTGTCTGCACTTTTATGAACGATCTCATAATTTGCTTCAAATAAACCCACGGTATTTTCTTCTGTTACCTGCCAGCTTTGCGTTGCTTCCGGAAGCAACACAGCCTGTGTATTGCTTAGTATATTTTTTACAATACCTGCAGTTATATGAGAAACTGCCGTATCTGTTTTTACAGCCAGGATATTCCCGGTTACGGACATTTCCGCAAAAACGGGCATGGTCATTTCTTTCATAATCATACCGGCATCTACAGGCAATGCGCCGCTTTCAATCTGTACATCGGGCTGTATGATTTCAAAGCACACCTGCATCCTGTCTCCGGCAGATGCGATGATCGTTTTTTTAATTTTACACTGAATGGCCACTCCCGTTGCCTGCACCGAAGGCCTGAGAAAAAAGGGCTGTGCTTTAACAGTGGAATCCGTGCTGTAAAGCATTTGTATATCGCTGTAGCCGGTGCCTTCCCCAGTATATGAATACACAAACTGCTCGCCAGCATTAACCCTGCTGGTGGCAACCGGTTTACTCTTATAAAAGCAACCGGTACATACGCACACTAACAGGAAAGAAACAGTTATTACTCTCATGGCGACAGAACGAAGTATGAGCACACTGTTTATAAATTATTAATTACATTATTACTGCCTCCTTCCACAAAGGTGCCGGATGCTTTAATCCCACCCCATTCACAAAAGGGAACTTCTCCCAAACGATGGCATCCTACCCATGGACAACAAATATCTGCATAGCCATAAAGGCGGCCGCTTAGCATAGTGAGATCATAGCCTATATAGTAATTATAACCAACAACAATCTGGTCGGCGTTTTGAGACCAGATACCGACATAACTATTAAGAGGTATACTCCCCTTTAGAAAGGTTATGTCAACTCCCGCCCCAACAGTCGCGATGCCTGCGACAGAAGCACCTCCTTCAGCGTAGCCTTTCAGATCCATTACCGGCGCTGCTTCCAGGCTTACGACAGTGCGGAAAATGGAACAATTATAATTGAGGCCAACAGATCCCTTCACACCTATCTTGCCGCTAAAACCAACACCACAACAAATAGGTATATTGATTGGGACAGCATAGTCGAAATTCCTTGCATTGTTTTTGGTAAAGGTTTTTTCCTGTGTAAAGTTTTGAGTCGCATTTAAGATGGTAATACCGGCCAGTTGAATCTGCTCTTTAACAGTCATTGGTTTGCTTGTATTTGCCGGGGCGAACACTTCTACTTCGCCCGTTAACAGATCCAGTGAATTGTTATGAATCTCACCATATACTTTAGCTTTAGCGTTAATCTTAAATTCCGACATACTACTGCCGGGGCTTTGCTGGTTATACGGGTATATTTTTGCAGACCTCAACAGAGAGGTCTGAACGCCGGCCTTAAAAGTTGATGCATTACCTATGGACCAGTCTTTTGTTGATATATCGGAAATCACTTTTAATGCGCCCGTTGTAGTGCTATTGCCGGTAGTTGCAGTTAAATCCTTTAAATCTTTAACCGGCGCATTGGTAGTGCCACGATTTTTTAAAGGGTTACCGGTTTTTTTCGTATCTGCAATTGTATTATCGGTTGGAGAAACGTTCAGATTTCCGCGGGCATCTACCAAAAACCTGGTTTCCGACAGCTTTTTTTTCTCAGTATCGCTATATTTTCCAAAAGGGTTTAGCCTGAGGTTGCCGATCGTTTTGTCGGCTGGAGAAAGGGACTTCAACTCAGTTTCTGATTTTAACGGGCCGATTTTCTTCGTCAATTCCGGAACCTGGCGATCCAGTTCGGAAGCAGGTGTAGCCATATTGACTATATACGTTGATCTATTGTCCCGGATGGAATACCCTTTGGCATTTTGATCTTTTTCAATCTCATTTAGTTTAGCAAAAAACTCCCTTGCAGTTATTTTTCTTCCGTTAATGACAGTAGTTTCATCCGGAGCTATTCTTCTGCCTTTTAAGTCAACCATTTCAATCGGTTTGAAAGGGATAGCAGGTCTCGTTTTTACCTTCAGCCTGCTTTCAGATTCTGGGATGTCAACTTTTGTCAGTTCCCGCTTGACTATGGGACTTTGCGCAGCAGTTTGTTTTAGCCGGGTATAGGGATCCTGTCCCATGGACCGGTAAATACCAATGAAAAAAATACACGAGAGAAAAAGAAACAATGTCTTTTTCATGTTTTTTATATTTAATGATGAATAAATAACAATTGCTAAATCCGATCAGATCTTCCTGTATGTGAGCGCCCGCATCAGCATCTTATCTTTTGCCGGCAGCAGGTATCGTAAGTTTTCTCCAATTACCGCTGGAATGAGTAATAGAAATGTTTTTCTCCGGGTTAAGAACCACATCCATGCTGCAACCATTCACGCAATGAATTTCAGTTCTTGTAAAAGCCACCCCCTGATCACCCGCCTTGTTAGCAGTTGTGCACCTGCATCTGAAAGCGCCGGTGGTTTCACCGTTTGGTTTTTGTACAACAATCACCCGGCTACTGTCAAGGAACAGTACACGGTAACCCTTCTTAAGCGCTACGTTACCATTTTCCATTGCAGTGCCTTCGGGCAACAGGGCTATGGCCGTGTCTATGTTGACATACCGGTCATGCGCATCTTTTACTTCCGATCTCTTACCTGATTGCGCATTTACTGCGACAACAAAAAACAGGATCGTTGATAATAACAATACTCTTGTCATAACAGGTTTACCTTAACATCAATCATCTTATGCGCTATTTACCGGGCTAGTTTTGATTTTGTGGTTTGGTTATAATACTATCCTGGGGCAGGGCTACGAGACTGTCTGTAACCAGAGTTACTGGTTGGCCCGGATCGCTGGCTTTTTGATCCTTATTTTTTTTCTTTTTAAAAAGACCATGTACTTTCTTATCGGCTTTGTCCAAAGCTGTATCTGTGGCTTTGTCTGCCGGGTTATTAATGACTTTGTCCACTACCTTCGTAGTGGAACGGTCAACTGAATTATCTACGGCAGATTTTGCCTTATCTTTCAAATTCTTCAGCAATTGTGCCTGCACCATACATCCGGCACCAACGGTGAGGAAGAGAATAAAAATTAGTTTCTTCATTGTTTTATATTTTAGCGTTTATCTTCTATATGGTCCTATGTGGTAAAACTTACGCCATAGTATTATGAAACACTTTCAAACCAGGAGGTTTTTGTTTACCACATAGGATCATAGAAACATAGGGCCACATAGGAGAACCTTATTCTTCCGGAGAGCCTGCTATTTTTTGACTGATCATCAGTTTACCGCTTAATCGCATCCATTAATTTATCTACGCTCATTGCGCCGCGGTTGAACTCGTGCTTCGTGCCATCGGCAAGTGTTACAATAACCTTCTTCGATAAAAAGCCCTTTTGTGCATCTACCTGGCTTATATCTGCCTTACTGATGGAATAAATAATATCCTTATCTTCTTTGTTAAAGCTGACATGATACGATGCAGGATTATACCCCGCATCGTACAAGGTGCGGTAAACAAGCCGCTGATCGGTAACAGTTAGACTGCCATTAAATTTTTTTCCGCCGGGCGGTGTATAGAACAGCATCCATGTATCTATGGCAGTTTCGCCAGGCAGGAGTGTGATCTTGCTCATATTACTTCTTTTCTAAGTGACTGTCGGGATGTAGTCAGGTCAAAATTAAAAAGTCAAAAATCAAAACCTTTGCCGGTAGTTTTATTGCGATGTCCATCAATTCCTGGTTTTCTGACTTTTTAATTTTTATTTTTGATTCAAGACCCGGCTACATCCCGATAGCCGGTCTTTTTTATTTTATGGCACTGCAATCAATCAATGTTCCATAACCGCTCGTCTTAAAATTTACATTACGCACATACGGCTTGCCATATTTGCCGCCGCCTAAATACTCTTTGGCAATAGAAACATCCCCCAGGTAGCATTTGCCATCTTGTTTATAAATGGTATAGATATTTTCTGCCAGTGATTGATAGGTGGGAACGCCCAGATCATTTTTTTGAGTGATCCAAAGTCCGCCGGGACTATCATTGGCTACTACAAACCTGACCAGCACATCGCCGGATGAACTCAGCTCCGCTTTTATCATTGCTTCCAGCGCAGCGTGGCTAAGTGAAGGATCGGGCAGGTTCCTGGAAGTTTTGGGCCACCAGTCGGGCATAGCATGCAGCGTAGAAATAGCAGCACGTACATTCTGATGCACTTTCGTAAAATTATCTTTAATGGTGGCTACATCTGCGGCATTGAAATTGAATTTAAACCCTCCTTCCACACCAGGCCAGTCGCTGGAGTTGGGCAATCCATTACCCCAGCCATCCACAGGCCGGAAATAAAATTGAAACTGGATCGTGTATTCACCATTGTCCGGGAACTTCGACTGATCTATGATCAGGTACATAGGTCCGCCGGATATATGCGTAGCATTGAAACCGTATTCATAATTCATCCCGATGCCGGTTGAAGCCCTGGCGGGATCTGGCAGTATGTCAAAATTAAAAGCTGTCTTTTTATTATCTCCAGCCCTTAGCATGACGGAATTGTACGTCGATTGTGCATAACTGCCCCCATCGCCCTTTGCAACACCGAAATTATAGATCAGGTAATAGGTAGTACCCATTGGCGACAGTTTGAATGCATCTCCCAGGGTTTGGTTATCCAGTTCTAAACGGCCATAAATAAAATCACTCGATTTAAAATTTGATTTAGCGCCTTCATGACTATTCCCGAAAGGTTTGTCGGAAAAATAAAATACGGCGCCGGGAATCATCTTTATGTCCTCGTTCAGGAAATATTTCTTGTTTATTTTAATGCTTTCGTTTGACATTGGCTTTGCGTTTATAGTCGTGTCTTTTACTTTAGTAAGCGTATTTCCACCCTGGGTGTACCCGGAGTAAGACAGCAGTAACAACCCGGTTGATAGTAGTAGTGGGTTTATCCCTTTCATCATGTAATGAATTTTTGCATTGTTAAATTGATCGGGTGTTTTTCAGGATAACTGATGCCAGGCAGCAGTAAGGATACTATCCGAAAGTATTTATGCTCCGGCAAAATAAAAGCCGCCATTTTCTAAGTGGCGGCTTTTATTTTATAACTGGCAAAACAAGTTTTCACCATTGCTTTCTGACAGGCAATGATTTGAAAAAAGTATAGCGTATTCTTTTTTTAACGCACGTGATAAATTAGTTTTAGAAAAAGAAACAGGAATAAATAATATGCTAATCTTCTTCCGGATATTGATAACTATATTCAGGCTATCTCCTTTGCGCCAGTTTTGGTTGAATATCCTGATCCCGGTAGCAGGGCTTATTTTTTTTAACTGGTTACCCGGCGCCATCCTGTTCTATTTTATGCTGGAAATGGTCAATTACTGGTTGTGTAACCTGATATTACTGCTATGTTTTGCAAAAGCGCCTTCGGTAAAAGAACGCTGGCAACGTGCCGGCATTTTCAGCTTTTGGTTTTGGATTACTTTAATTGGCTTCTATTTGTTTGTAGCACATACGTCTGACGCCAAAAGCGCATCTATGGCAACCAATATTACTTATGGACAGATCATAGGAGTGATCCTGATATATTGGGTTCAATTCGCCTTCTTTGTATATGCTACAAAGCCCAAAAACAAGATGACACAGGATACCATTATCAAAGAAGTGGAGTACCGGATGACAGGCATTTATATGGTGCTTTTCTGCATTATTGGATATGTGTTCTCGTTTTGGTCGCAGACAGAAACAATGAATTATGCACTGGCAGTGGTGCTTGTTTTTGCAAAGAGTTTTACAGAGCTGGTGCTGATCGCCGTTCGTTACAGTAAAGAACAGTTAAAGCAAAATAAACCATGAACTGATCACTTTTATTAGCTATTATGCGCTATCTTTTTTTACTACTATTACTGTTGAATGTTGCAGGGCTTCCTGCACAATCCCTGCTGTTTGAAAATTATTCATCTGAACAGGGCCTTTCTCAAAACAGTTGTTACAGCATAGCGCAGGATGGAGACGGCTTTATGTGGTTTGGCACACAAGACGGCCTGAACCGCTATGACGGGAAAGAATTTAAACCCTATCTCCCTCAAACTGTCGAAGGGAAAAAACTTCCCTCCAATTATATTTCTTCGCTGTTCTTTAGTAAAAGTGAAAACCTCCTATGGGTAGGTACGATGGGCGGTCTGTGCCTCTACCTGCCAGGCCGGAGATCATTAGCTGCCATTGATGAAGTATTTTCCTTTGCATCACTTTTAAAAACGACAGCGATCAAAGAAATAAATTCCTTTGCAGATGGCGAGTATTGGATCAGCACTTACAATAGCGGACTTATATACGTTAATACAAAAACAAAAAGACTACAATTCTGTTTTTCTGATGCGGCATTTAAAAACCAGGTAAGCAGCGTTGTGTTTCATAGCGGAAAGATCGTTGCAGCAACATTGCACCAGCTTTTCATACTTACCAAAACTGCCGGCGGGTTTCAACCGGAAGCATTATTTCCATCTTATCATTTCCCTGAAATAAAGGCCCTGCATTCTTTCAATGGCAAACTATGGATAGGTACACTAACAGATGGATGCTATTATATTGAAACGCCGATGACCGGCATTTCCAACATCCGGCATTTTAATACAGGCGCCGGTGGCATTGGTTGTTTTACCACAGATGCCAGCGGAAATTTATGGATCGGTACCCGCGGTTCTGGCATCATACGGTATACACCCGCAAATGATCAACTTGTTACGGCTATACACAACCGGTATGACAGACGTTCACTCGAAAAAAACTTTGTGCTTTCGCTCTTCACAGACAGGCAGGGCATTACATGGTGTGGGCTTAGCGGTGCAGGCCTTGCAAAATACGATCCGCTGAAATTCCAGATACATACTATCCAGCATGAGGAGGATAATTCAAAGTCATTACCTGATAATATGGTGTTTGCTATTTTTAAAAGCAATGCCGGTTATTATTATGTAGGCACACAAAACAATGGCATTGCAACCTGGAACAGGCAAAATGGCTTTTTTACGCCGATTGCCGGAACATCAGCATTCGGCGTACCGGCCAATACCATTTATGATTTTACGGAAGATGATCAGCAAAACTTATGGATTGCAAGCTGGGCCGGGTTGATGAAACTCGATCCGCACACGAAAAAAATAGTGAATTACAAAGGAGGAAAGAACCTGCCATCAGAAAAATTCTATGCCATCCTCAAACTCAAAAATGCCGATAGTCTTTTTCTAATGGGTGAAGACGGCGCTGTATTTTTTTCTTTAAAAGACTATAGCTGGCAACCCTGCCCGGAAAATGTACTCCAGAATAATTTATTTACCGGCCGGTATATCTATGAAGACAGCAACCATGTGCTATGGATATGTACTACCGGTGCAGGGTTGGTAAAATATGATACTAAAACCCGCATTTCCGAAATCATTGAACCAGTCAGGAACGTATCTGTTAATGCAAGACATTTACTGCAGGATGGAAATTTATTCTGGATAGCCACCGACAACGGGATCGCTGTATACGATACGAAAACCGGGAAGATAGCCCGGCATATACTTCCCGATAATGAGAATGCTTCCAAAGTATGCTATGCCATTCAAAAAGATAAGAGCGGTGATTTCTGGGTAAGCTCCAACACAGGATTATACCGGATATCTCACCTGTCTTATACTGTAGAAAAACACTACAATCTTGGCAACGGCCTTAGTTTCCTGGAAGACAATACCGCTTGTGTTCTTACTGCAGACGATGGAACATTGCTGTTTGGCGGCGTTGACGGTATTACAGAAATCAAACCATCGCTGATAAAAGAAAATACCTACACACCAGCTCCCCTGATCACCAAAATAAAAGTAAATGAAAAAGCAGTGGATATAACCGGTCTGCACCTCCGCTACAATGAAAATTTTATAACTATCAATTTTACCGCTCCCAATTTCTCCAACGAATCGAACAATCTTTTTATGTGGCGGCTGAAGGGACTTAATGGCTCCTGGAGTAGCCCCACGCCGATCAACAGCGCTACATTTGCCGGTCTGTCCCCGGGCGAATATACTTTTGAATTACGTGCTGCCAACAGCGATGGCAAATGGTCGCCCGGCATTACTTCGCTTCCGATTAGCATCAGGTCGCCCTGGTGGCAAACCTGGGTTTTCAGAATAGCCGCAGCATTATTATTTGCTGCATTGGTGTTTTATTTTGTAAGAAAACGTATGCAATCCGTTCGTAAGGAAGCGGCGTTAAAACAGCAAATGGCCGAACTGGAAATGAAAGGCCTGCATGCCCAAATGAATCCGCATTTTATTTTCAACAGTCTGAACAGTATTAAAGAAATGATATGGAACGATGATAAGCAAAATGCCAGCCGTTACCTGAGTAAATTTGCACAACTGATACGTACCGGGTTAGAACAGTCAAGGCAAACTTTTATTACCGTGGAGCAATGCCGGGATCATTTGCAGCAATACCTTGATATGGAAAAACTGAGGTTTGAAGGGTTTTCTTATTCCATCATTACCGATGAAAAGTTAGATATTCACGAAGCGAAAATAGCGCCACTGTTAGTGCAACCTCTGGTCGAAAATGCCATCTGGCACGGACTGGGTAATAAGGACGGAGACCGACAGCTTTTCATCCGCTTTCTTGGAGACAGCCGCAACCTTTCCTGCGAAATAGAAGATAATGGAATAGGTATCCGGCAGTTGGTAAAAGACAAACAAAATACGATCCGTACACATCGTCCGCTGGGCATTGTAAATATTAAAGAAAGACTGGAAAAGCTCAATGAAAAATACAATATGAAATGTTCATTAACTATAACAGATAAATCGGACAAAGCCAATAAAACCGGTAGCGGCACTATTGCTGTTTTACATTTAACGAGCTAAACATATAATTATGATACGCACCATATTGGTAGATGATGAAACCAGGGGATTGAACGCGCTGAACAGCATGCTGCAGGCATATTGTCCGGAACTGGAAATAGCCGCCGCCTGCCTGGATATGGCCGATGCAAAAGAAAAGATCCAGCTACTGAACCCGCAATTGGTTTTCCTGGATATTTCGCTGAGGGGCCGGACAAGCTTTGACCTGTTAGCCGAACTGGAGCATTATAATTTTGAAATAATCTTTGTTACAGCACATAACCAATATGCCTTGCGGGCCTTTCAATACAGCGCTACCGATTACCTGTTAAAACCCATTGATGAAGACTTGCTGACAAGCGCTGTCAAAAGAGCCGTAAAACGCATATCAGATAATACCGCAGATAATAATACAAACAATACTATTTCAACGCTCCTGCACAACCTGAACAAGACGAAAGCTCAAAACGAAATGAAACTGTGCATCCCTTCGCTAAAGGGATTTGATGTAGCAGATGTAAAGGATATTGTCTATTGTGAAGCATCCGGAGTTTATACCAATATCCATTTCGCACAGCAACCAATGATATGTTCTTCAAAAGGGCTTTCAGAATATGAAAATATATTGGGTGATTCCGGTTTTATACGGGCACATCACTCTTTCCTTGTCAACCTGCTTCATATCAAACAATATATAAAGGGCGAAGGCGGAACACTCATTCTTTCCAACAATAAAGAAATTGCAGTGAGCCGCAGAAAAAAAGAAAGTATCATTAGCAGGATGAAAGAATTTTATAAGTTTTAATGGCTCTATCCTCTGGCATCCCTGTTTGTTTCAAGTGGCAGGCGAAGAGTTACCAATGTTCCTGTTCCCTTGCCTGGAATAGTGCTTTTATCAAGTATGGTTACCGAATTTTCCAGGCCATGCTTTTGATTGAGTAAGCGGATCCGGTCCCTTACGTTGCCGATACCGATCGATTGATGAACAGCCGTGCGGCCCGCTTTTATTTCCTGCGAACGTTGTATGCCTATACCGTTGTCTTCGATGGTACAAACAAGCTGTTGGCCATTTTTTCTGAATTTCACTTCTATTCCAATCTCATCCCTGCTATCGCCGGTTCCATGCCAGATTGCATTTTCAATAAACGGTTGAATAAATGTCGGCGAAAGAAAAACCTCGTCCTGGTCCAGGTCATCAGTCACGGTGATGGTGTAATTGAAGTCAGCGTTCCTTATTTTTTCTATTTCTACATATCGTTGCAGGTAATCGATCGTGCTGCGCAGGGAAATAAGTGGTGTGTTCGATTGATCAAGCGCCATCCGGATCAATTGCGCGAACTTGCTAAGGTATACCGACGATTCCTTCATCTCGTTATGCAGTATCATTTCCCGGATGCTGTTCAGGCTGTTGAAAATAAAATGCGGATTCATCTGCGATTGCAAAGCCCTCATTTCCGTTTCGGCGAGTTGCCTGTCCAATTCTGCACGTTGTCTTATCTGGTTAATGCGATACCGGTAAACCAACCATAAAAGGGCAATGAGCGCCAGCAGAACGAGCGCCAGAAACCAGGCTGCTTTCCAGAACGGCGGTTTGATGACTAGCAGCAACGTTCTGATGGATTCGTCTCCGTATTTACCCGTCACTTTTATGGTGACCGGATAGTTACCGGGCGCCAGTTCGGTTAATGCAATCGCCCGCTGACCTTTTACCCTTATCCAGTTGCCCGAATTATTTACCCGGTATTCAAAACGATAGGTGTCGGACGATTCAAAATTGATCAGGGTAAACTGTATGTTGACAGTATTGAATTGATAAGGAAGTGTGATGGTATCTCCCGGAAAAAAAATCGATCCCCGGTTGTTGATGTCGATCTCCGGTATCAGCAGTTGCCGGTGATTCGTGTGTGGCGGTGACAAATTTGCCGGGAACTCGGCAAGAAAATCTCCGCACAGGAGATAGCATTTATCGCGCCCGGGGTCATATATGATTTTCCTGCTGCTGGGAAATTCTTCCGGCATTCCATCATTGTGATCATAGACAATAACTTTTTTTGTTAGTGTATTAAAAGCGGTCAACTGGTTCACTCCGCCGAGCCAGATAATATGATTGATGACCGGGCTGAGACAGCGGATCTGGGCGGAAGGCAGACCGTCATTCATCGTATAGGAGACAAACTGCTTTTCACGTATGCGGTATTCCAGCAGTCCGTTGTCCGTATTATGCATCCATAGTGAACCGCGGTCATCTGCCTCGAGCGCAAGAATATCATCATTGAATTTGTTTACACCTCCGTAGACGCTGATCAACGTATCGAATTTTTGCAGTCGTTCATTCCAACGGGCGAGGCCATGTCCTCCGATCCATGTGTCGCCGAAGGCATCGGTCACTACACTTTTCGTTTTGACAAACGGCAGAGCGGGATCAGTTGCGGGTGTAAAAAAATTAAACGCACGGCTCCGTGTGTTGTACCTGATCACAACTCCATCCATCAGGTAACAAAACCAGGCGTTATCATTTTTATCTGTAGTATTCAGATAGGCCTGATCGGGAAAAGAGACAGGGTATGTTCCGGGATCCAGTAATTTTCCATAATGCAGGCTCTTCACATCCAACCACAGCAGCCCGCCGTTTGTGCTAAGCCATAAGGTATCGGGGTGATACATCTGCATGGTGTACACTTCATTCCATGGACTGTTATCTCCATAAAATTGTAATTGCTTTTCAACTTTCATAGAGGCCGTGTCAATTACCAGCAGTCCATTGTATCGCGAGTTCCGGGCAACGTATAGTTTATTCCTGTAACGAAAGGCGTCGGAAAAACCATTGACCGGGTTATCCGGTAATTTGACTGGGTAGTGATAGGTGCTGATAAAAGGTGTTGCGATTTTCTGGTAGAGCAATCCTTTCCTTGTACCGACCCATAACCTGTGATCCCGGTCTGTATAAAGACAGCTTACCCGGTAGTTGGGAAGATACCGTTGTTTGTCAAAGCTGATAACGCCCGATCTCCTATCCAGGTGAAAAATGAAGAAGCCGCTGTGCATGGAGTTGATGGCGAAACTGCTGTCATCCAGTTGACAAATACGGCTCAGCCAGTTGATCTCGTCCACGATCTTAAAAGGCAGTGGGGAAGATACTGTCTTATGACTGGCCAGGTCATAATAAATAATATGGTCATCGTTCTGTTTGATAAAAAGAGATTGGCCATTGCCGAGCGGAAATTGATCTATCCAGTACCCGATACTTCGTTTGGGTGGGTTGTAGATCCCTTCCCGGGAAAGCGCCATTGAATCGAGCTCGGTAAAAGCGCGGCGTGACGGATCAAAAAGGCCAAGACTGCCATTATCCAGGTGAACCAGGAATCTTTTTTCATCAAGAGGAACGATCCTGCGGGCATAGAGAATTCGCTTATTGCTTGCATCCGTCTCCTTGTATTTTTCAAATTGATAAACAATGTTGCCTTTGTTGTCAAACTGGTAGACCCCCGTTGCCGTGGCGATCGCATATTGATCATTGGGAAGATGCACTGCATCGAGCGCGGAATTGCGGAAGGTGACGAATGAAGTGCTGTCGGGAACAAAAAAGTTCGTGACTGAATAATTTTTTGTATTCAGCAGTTGAAAACCGCGAAGGCTTACGATGCCGAGGCGATGATCCCCGAACGACATTAATCGCCAGATGGTATTGGAGGGCAAGGGAAGTTCTGGATTGCCCTGGTAAAAGTTCTTAAAGTTATAGCTATCAAAACGGTTGAGGCCGTTGTCTGTTCCGATCCACATATAGCCCCAATCATCCTGTTGAATCGCCCTGATATAATTATCCGTCAGCCCGTCTTTGACCGTGTAGCGGATGAAAGAAGAATCGGAGAACTGGGCGCCGGCGCGGACCCCAAGGGCAAGAAAAAAGATATGAAGCAGTGGCCGGAGGTGCATTTGCGTAGGTAGATGACTTTCCTAAAGATACATTGTTCCGGCTTTGCCAGGTAGCAGGTCTTTTCGAATTTAATTCATCGAGTGGTTGAGTGAACCAAATTAAAGCTACCAGATTATATTTGCCCGGGTATATCCAGGTAGTCTGAAAAGAAGTAGACCGGAACTGTATTTTACCTGATAAATTATACAAGTTCCTATAGTTCTATTCATTGCTCACTGTTATCCGGCAAATCTATACAAGCCGTTAAAGTTTTAGATTTCCTTGCTATGTAATCAATTTCAAGCAGCCTTTCCTCACAAATTATTTTTATTTAATAAGGATGAGATTTGGTTCAAACCTAAATTTAATACGCGAACCGCGCAGAAATAATCCGGGAACTGGCTCGTCTTTCACTTCGTGGAATACGTACCGCTCTAAATATTTATTTTTGCGCCATGGACCTGGCGCAATTACTACAGCTCAAAGAATCGGAAAACAAAGTCGAGTTCAAGGCGGCAACGAAGAACTTTAAATACGCCGGAGGCGATAACAAGGACCCAAAGGATCGGCGACATTGTGTGCTGGGGTATGTCATCGCTTTTTGCAATGAAGGCGGCGGCATGTTGGTACTGGGAGTGGACGATAAACATCCCCACACCGTAGTCGGATCCAATTTCGCTGAAAATCTGGAAGGCAACCTGTGT
Source organism: uncultured Bacteroidota bacterium (assembly GCA_946479615.1). The sequence goes on from CAMLGR010000027.1 coordinate 16,567, forward strand.
GATCAGATTTATGCTGACATCGGTATTAGAGTGCAAACGGAAGTTCTGCATGACAATGGTAAAAGGGTCTTGATCATAAAAGTATCAGCCCGCCCCATCGGTAAACTGATGAAATTTGAAGGCGTTCCACTGATGCGTATTGGAGAAAGTTTACGGGAAATGTCAGACCCGGAAATGCTTAAAATCCTTTCCGAACAGGAACCCGATTTCTCCGCTACTATTTGTGAAGGCTTATTGATAACCGATCTTGATGAGGTTGCCATCGAGGTCATGATGTCCAAGTATGCGGTAAAACAGAATAATAGCACCTTCCCCGCGTTACCCACTCCGCAGAGACTTTCAGATCTAGATCTCGCCCGGCAGGGAAAACTCACATATGCGGCCTTAATTCTGTTAGGAAAAGATGAAGCGATCAAAAAATTTCTACCGCAAAGCAGTATTAACTGGGAATACCGGGTAAATCCTGAATCCATACATTTTGATGACCGGTTAATACTCAACCACTGCTTTTTTAAGAATATCGATCTGTTGTGGGATCGTATCAATCTGCGTAACGGGAAGTTTCCCATTCAGCAGGGACCATATATATTGGATATCCCGTTTTTAAATGAAGAAGTCGTACGTGAAGCAGTTCACAATGCGATTGTCCATAGAAATTACCGGCTGCAGGCCGAGATCCTGATTAAACAGTCGGATAAAAGTCTCGACATAATCAGCCCCGGTGGATTTCCGCTGGGTGTATCGATTGATAATATCCTGACGGTGAACAGTACCCCGAGAAACAGGCTGCTCGCAGATATTTTATTGAAGACGGGTATCGTTGAGAGATCGGGACAGGGAGTGGACAAACTTTTTAAGAATACCATCCAGGAGGCTAAAGGAGCACCCGATTATTCCAAATCGGATAACTTCCAGGTTCACCTGCATATCCCGACAATCGTACAGGACAAAGCCTTTGTGTTTTTCCTGGAACATATCCGCCAGGATTTGAAGATTGAATTATCACTAGTTGAAATTTTGACACTTGAAAAAATCAGGCAACAAGCGGATAAGGGAGTACTTGATAAAAATGCTGTACAAAGATTATTGGAAAAAGAATTGATTGAACCCATCGGCAGAACAGCAAATAAAGGTTATATGCTGGCGCAATATTATTACACCTTCACTAATCAACCTGCCCAGTATGCCAAACAAAAAGATCCTGCAATTGAGACGATCTGGCGGGATACCTTTGATTTCCTGGCAAAATCTAAAACGGGGAGAATGGCCGATTTTGAAGCCCTTTTTAAGAAAAAGCTGACACGGGAACAGATCAAGTATTACATGTATACTTTCGTAGCAGCAGAAATAATTCAACGAGGCGGCAGTGGCAGGGGGACTTTCTATGAGATACACGAAACAATTTTAAAAGCAACCGATCCTGTTAACTTCGGCCTGAATGAATTAAGGAATATAAATTCCTCCTCATAACCATATATGTCTATACTTCCACATAATTCCCACACAATTTTATTTTAATCTAATATATTTTAAAGTGTATTTATTTATAAATCAATTTTTTAATTAAATAAATAATCAATTTTTTATGCCACAAAAACTAGAGAAAACTGCCACATAATGCCATGTTTTGGCTACTTACGATAGAGATTTGGTCCATTTTGAAGGGGATATTTCGATCTAACGAAATCATAATCAAATATTTAGTCAAAAAATAAAAAACCCTAAAAAACCCTATTTTTCGACTGAAACCCTTGCTGGTATTGAGTTTCAAAGGAAATTTGACTTGTAATTTTGAATGAAAATATCATAATAAGTTTTTTCATTCTTAATAGCTTATTTAGTCTCCACGAAGCTACCGGTCAAATTCTCATTTTTGTATAATTGAATCTGAACTCACACCCATGCTTCTCATCAATTCCCAATCCTCCTTAAACCCTCCACATTTCCATCCCAGCAATTATTCAACTTCTCCTCATACCCCTTTTCCCCTGACAGCAACCCCTCATTTTCTTTTGACAGACCTGATCAGTATAACGAGTATCTGCAATCAATGATAAGCTACCTCTCGTAGGGTTAAAAGTAATGAAAAGCTGACACTTTTAATTACAGGGCAGATCATCAGGCTGATTGAATTGTAACGCAGCGCATGTTATATAAACCTTAACACCATTTGTACACTGTTCAGATGATTAATATCGTATCTTCAATGACTTCGACTGGAATACATTCCCCCAATTCATACTGTAGCAATCGAAGCCGGCAATGGCTTCAGGTCATTTTATTTCCAATTCATACTATGAACAAACCACTCAAATTCAAAAATAAAGATCATTCCACCTTTCTTCCTACGCTGAAAGAACGAGTTGATCTTTTTTTCCAGCAGCATAACCTGTCGCGGCATGCCAACCGGCTGATGATCTTTAAAACAGTGTTCTTCCTGTCTCTGGCAATAGCACTCTATGCTGTCATCATCACTTCTATCCTGCCGTGGTTTATTCAGCTCGGTGCTTCCATCCTGCTTGGCATGACAATGGCCTTTATCGGCTTTAATATCTGTCATGATGCCCTGCACGGAGCGTATTCCTCCAACCAGAAGGTAAATAATTCGCTGGGATTTGTTTTCAATGTCATTGGTGCGAATGCCTATGTCTGGAATCTGACACATAACAAAGTCCATCACAGCTATACCAATATCGTCGATCATGATGAAGATATAGAGATCGCACCCGGGCTGATCCGCGTACATGAACATGACAAGGCGAATAAATTACAGCGGTATCAGCATATCTACGCTTTTTTCCTGTACAGCCTCACCACCCTTTCATGGTTCTTCCGTAAAGATTACCTGAAATTCTTCAAAAAGGATATCGGGAACAGCCATATGAATCATCATCCGAAGGCAGAGTATTATAAACTCTTTCTTTATAAAGGCATCTATTACTTTCTATTCATCGTGTTGCCGCTTTTAGTTATGTCTCTCACATGGTGGCAGTTCCTGATCGGTTTTGTTGCGATGAACCTGGCCGAAGGGCTGGTACTCGGCCTTGTGTTTCAATTGGCCCATGTCGTGGAAGATACGGAGATACGGGAGGCAGAAAACAATTCGATCGATGATGCCTGGGCCGTTCACCAATTAAAGACTACGGCCAATTTTGCTCCGACCAGCCGGCTTGCTAATTTTCTATGCGGAGGACTGAACCTGCAAGTGGAACATCATTTATTTCCAAAGATTTGCCATGTACATTATAACCGCTTATCGGCAATTGTGCAACAGACGGCGAAGGAATTCAACCTGCCGTACCATGTCAACCGCAGTTTCTTTTCTGCTCTCCGCTCTCATTATTTATTCTTAAAACGTTTAGGACGACCTGCCCGCGCATAGTATGCCGTTGCAATGAATTTCATAGTGCCCGGATACGCGCGGACAAAATTTTCAAACTGTTCAAGTCATTTCAAAAAAACAGCCGGTCCGCCAATCGTGATCCAATACATAAAATTTGTTATTTTGTGGTTATTAAAAATCCCTCCCGGTAACGGACAATCACCATGAATAAAAGATACCTGGTCAGTGTATCACTGATGACTTTTATCATTCCGCTTGCAGGATTTCTGACAGAACATTTTGTAAATGGCACTGTCTTAACTTTCGGTCTGTTAGGTAAATGGTTCATTTTTTCTGCGGTAGGCTTGCGGCTTTTTATCGCTGGTATCATGCAGTCCCTCAACCCTGCCTTTACAGCCAAGCAAATATTTCATATCGATTCCCCACAGGTGTTCCCGATCGTACGGGAACTGGGCTTTGCGAATATTTGTTTTGGCATGACAGGAATTATAGCACTGTTCAAACCAGAATGGAGAATTGTCAGCGCTTTTGCAAGTAGTATTTATTACGGATTGGCGGGCGCTCAGCACCTGGTTAAAAAACCGGTGGGCGTTAATGAAGCTTTTGCACTCTGGACGGATCTGCTCATCTTTGGCGTTTTGCTGGCTTATCTCCTGCTTGGTTGAATACTCCTGTTTTTATGAGCATCGGGAATATCAATAGTATTTCCATCAGTTAATTAAGGAAAAAAGCAACCCGTTTGCTTCAATTCATTTCATTCATAGGCTTCAGACGAATACAAGATCATTTACTGTATTAGCGAAGCATACCTGAACGGAGAATAAATGTGTAAATGATTTGATTATTTTCTACTGCTTTCTAAAAAAAATCTACCTTACCCCTGATATCAGTGTGCAACCTCATATTCGATATACCCGAACCAGCAATTCATTGACGGTTTATTCTGAAAATTTTTCCCATTTGTTAAACACACTAAGATCCTCACTGGTTAGACTATCATCTTCCCGGAGAATTTGGGTAGAGGCAACAAGATCTGTATAAAAGAATGTGTCTAATCTCAAAATTGAACAATTTGGTTTTTTGTCATGTATTTTAATAAGCTCAATTAAATATTCAGCTTGGTTGCACAAAGAATATGAAATAAAGTTCACTCTATTATTATCTGCTGAACGAATATATTTATCCCTGGCATAGGCTGTATTATTGATCAATGTATCTGTAAGGTGTTTTACGCTATCATATTTGAAATACTCTTTCGAATAAAAATTCCAGCCGGCATCCTGTTTAAAGAAATTCAATTGCATGATTTCAGAGAAAGGCTTTGCCGTGTCTGAAAAATTATGAAAATAATAGTACACTTGCTTATCATAGTTTATGTAAGTGTATTGTTTAACGGATTTCTCCACTGTCTTCATCCCGTTCTTAGCTGTAACCAGATTCAATTGTGGAATTTCCTGAATAGATTTGTTACCTTTTATCCAGATTTTTGCCTCGTTGTACATACTTGGCGTATCAACAGATGTTTGCGGGTCATAGAAATAATGTTTAATGATATAAATACCTGATTCTTCAACATTCGGCTTTCTTTGACCACATGTAAGAATTGCCGGGATTATTAACAGGAAAAAGCATACACTTCTATTATTCACAGATTTATCAATTTAGCAGTATAATTTACCAAAATATTTGATGAACGCTTACATAGGCGGTATTACTTATTCCCAGATATCCAGAACCATCAGGATAAGTAACATTTCCGGTACAAAGTGCAGTCGCATCCTCTAAGTCGTCAAAAATCCTGGCCATTGAACAATTTTGTAATCGTATTGTGTCCGTAACGAAGATTTATTCATTTCTTCTTCGTATCACAATCAAAAAAAATACTAACTTACCTGCATCAAACCTATCTGTATGAAAAGAATTATTATCCTTTTCTTCGCATGCTCTATTTCCAGTCTTTCTTTCGCCAGGCAATGGATATCCTTTTACGCAGACCTGGCATCTCTTTCCGGACACGCCTATGTTTCCTTTATTACAGATGACCCTATTAAGAAGCAAACCCTGGTAGACAACTGGGGCTTTTATCCGAAAAATCCCAACGAATTGGGGTTTATCAGTTATGTACAGGGAGAAATTAAAGATGATATTGCCCGGCAAAAGGATATTGGCTTTATGATCGAAGTAACCACAACAGAAATGCAGGCCTGTATAAAAACAAAAGATATCTGGGTAAACAAAAAATATTCCCTCACCATACGGAATTGTGTTGATTTTCTCCGGGACATAGTGAACACAATCAATGAGAACAGAGCTATTGGCAAGCCCCGTTTACGGCAACCCATCGGTCTTTATGTTTTTCCTTCCGAATATGTGCAAACACTGAAAGGGCTAAATATTTCATTACAAGTCAGTTTTCCTTTACCTGTAGCAGCCATTGATGAAAAAAATACTTCTTCCGAATTAACACCGGAATTTATCTGGAAATCTGCTTTCCCCGGCAATACTACCATCATCGCAAATCAACTCATCCTGGATAATGGTAACCGAAAAACAGAATTATCGAAACAATACAGCTATGTTTCCAATGGAATCCCAAAAACCATTGTCTTGTTTTTTACCTATACATATTCGGAAGGAAGAAAAATGGATTGCCATGCATGTGCTCCTGCACCAGCATTAGTACGTTACATGAAAAAAAACGGGGTATGGTCATTAGAACAATTCGAAGACAAAGATATTAATGGCTTGACAGCAGCCTGGGGCCAGCCTGCCGCTATCAGTTTTATTGTCAAAAACGGAAAACAGTATGTTGTTGGTACCGGGTCTGATATGCATTTCGGGGATGTCCAAAAATGGAAAGAGTATTACAACCTGGAGAATTTTAAGAACGAGAAGATAAAATAGACGCTTTTATACATGACGCATCGTATATAAACCAATAAAAACCTGGCACAATCGACTGCCGGCTAAACCATTCCTCCCTTCATCGATCCATAAAGTTGTTGATCGATTAGTTCTTTCATCCCGGGTCTTTCGTCCCTAGGTTTGTGGAATGCCGTATCAACCGGCATCCATAAACACTTTGATATGAAATACAACATCAGCCTGCTGTTCATCCTCTCCCTGGCCATCTTTTCTTTTTCCTGTAAGAAAGACGCAGGCAAACACGCCGTCGAGCTGGAATACCGGATCGAACCCCGCGTAGATATGCTATACCGCGCCACTTATACCAATGCAGCAGGCACCGACGTGGTAACTATGGATGGAGAAGCCGATTTCCCCGGCGGTTCAAGAAAAATAACGGTGAAACCTCCTTTCACCGCCAAACTGAAAGTAGAGATCGAAAATATCGCACCTACCCTCAAATACTTTACACTGACGATCCTCATAAATGGCGAAACCAAAGCCGTTAAGGAATTTCCCGTTCCACCGAATTCACCAGGCAATGACATGGTACAATACACGATTGAATGAGTGTGAAATCCGCCTGTCCTTCACCAAACAATATCGATACCTCTTACCCAAAGATCCCTTCCCTGTTCCTGTTTCTCTTCCTCCAACAGATCTTCAATCGCTGGGGAAATATCGATCAGGTAGGAATAAATAATAACACCTGCTCATAGGGCAAAGCCTGGATCGCAATCCGGCTGCCTGATGAATTTATCGGGAAAGATATTTTTCAATCTCTTTATACTTCTCTCTCTTTCCTTTATCCGCTGCCTCTTCATTACCCTGCATATACACCGCCCAACCCAGCGCTGTGCCACCAAACATTTTATCCGTAGCTTTCCGGTCAGCGCCTTTTTCTACCAGTAGTTTCACTGCCTGCAGCGATCCGGAAGCAACAGCCTGGTGCAATGCCGGTGCATGAGAATGGAAGCCCGCAAAATCTTTTTCCTCACCGGTGCCATTCACATCCGCACCTGCCTCCAGCAATAAAGTAAGACACTCCGTATTACCAAAATAAGAAGCAACCACCAATGCTACATACAATTCCGAAGCAGTTGCCTTCTTTGAAAGCTCTTTTATTTCATGACAACACCCCAATCCAACAGCAGTCGCAATACTATAATCAGCTCCTTTCCCCAGGAGATAATGAGCCGCTTCAAAATTATGCTGACCGATAGGCGCCAGTACATTTCCTTTTACAATTGCTCCTTCGCTGATCAAAAGTTCCAGTAAAGGGATCTGCACCCCGCATTCTTTAGGAATGCGGCCTGTGGCTACAAGTCCCAGCGTATAATCCAATTGCTCCTGCAGGTTTTGTACACGGGCTTTCTTCAGTTCATCGATAATAAACCTCGCTACTACCATGATATTGCCGGGAAGCGTATCAACCCTTATTGGATTATCCGCAATAAAATATAAAAGGAATGGCTCTTTGAAATAGCCATGATTTTCAGTGATCAATCTTTCCGATAAAAGACGTGGATGTTCTGCAATAACCGATTTCAATTCAGCAATATCCCCACGATCGATTGCTTCTACCCCATGGCGAAAAACAACATCATGTATATCTGAATTTTTCATTCCCGGTGCTTTACTTCAAAATTAACTATTTAATATTTCGTTGTAAACCCACTCTTTGGAGAAGTTTAAAAAAAAGTTTCCACGATCTTAAAATTGATCAACTTTGCCCTATAAACCTTTATATGAAACCAACATCCCTTACTCCTATCCTTTACTCCAACGATGTTCGCAGGAGTATTGCTTATTACACCGAAGTACTTGGTTTTCCCGAAAAATGGGAATGGGATGACCCTCCCAGTTTTGGCGGCGTGAAATGGGATCAAATACAGATTTTCTTTTGCGAAAAACAACAGGGACATCCCGGCACCTGGATCTACATCGATGTTGAAAATGTAGATGATTACTATACAATTATCAAAGAAAAAGGCGCTGATATCATTTCACTACCGGAAAACCAACCCTGGTTCATGCGTGAAATGCTGGTGCGCGATCCCGATTCACATATCATCCGCTTTGCACACAGGATTGAATAAGATTACATCTTTACAAAACAATATTATTCCGTGGCTGGATCGCCGGCGGCAGATCGGCTTCGCCCATCATTTCCCGTATATCTATCTCTGTAGCCCTGCTTAACTGGGAGATCGGCACATCATTCGCACTGCCTTCAAATGGGTTCTCCGTACTTTCTCCCACCTGCTCCAATGATGTAAATACCCAGGAGATCAGTACGCTGAACGGTATCACCAGCCAAACCATATATCCTTGCAGAATTCCTGTCATTCCTGTATTCAGTTTATCAAACACTTCCAGCAAACTAAACGGAAGCAACACGCAGAATAATTTCACAAAGATCCCATTGATCGTTGCATACTGCCGGGGATAAGGAAAATTCTTGATCCTTTCACTCCGGCCCTGGTGATTTGAAAATTCACACATGGCATCATGCAAATTCAAAAACCTGAACTCATCGAGCGTTCCTCCCTGGCGGAATCTTTTCAGCGCCTCGCTCTGCAAACCCAATAACCGGGTAGCGGTATTTCTTCCTGCCAGAACAAACAATACCTCTTCTTTGGAAATATACTTTGCCAGTTCCTGTTCCAGTGCCGTTTCCCATTCGGGAACCGCATAATATTGCCGATACTCTTTATTATGCCGCCGGTGCAGGTTCTCCCAGTCCCGTGAAGCCCGCAACTGGTAACGCAAGGCTGTCAGCCAGGCAAGATGACGATAGATCAGTTCCTGCGAATGATCCCTGTTCTCCAGAAAATCCCTGCACATCATCGCCCATGCACGGCTCGCACTCATCGTGGCTCCCCATATCTGTCTTGCTTCCCGCGTACGGTTATGCGTTTCCTGGTTCCTGAATGTAATGATAAAGGCTGTAGCCGTACCCAGCAGCCCGATGATCGTAAAAGGAATAGCGATCCATTTCCAGTCAAACACTTCATATAATACCGGCGGCACAATACTCAATATCACCAGCCAGTAAATAGTTCTTCTTGTCCAGAAAAGAAATTCGCTAAACTTATATACTCTTCCTGTATGCATAATTATAAGATTGAAGGATCAGTGACCAGGGTTTGACAGAGTTGATTTCAATAAACTAATAAGCCCAACTAAAGACCCTGCATGCCGGCTGCAAAACCGCCAACCGGTAAAGAATCTATTTGAATGCCTTGTCCGGACAAGAACATTCAAATAGTCTTGTTTTATGCGGCCGGGATCGCCATCCGCACTTCAACGATCGCTCCGTACTTAATGATCGGGCATTCTTTCGCAATGGTTACCGCTTCATCATAGTCTTTCGCTTTTACTACAAATAAACCGCCGATAGATATGATCCCTTCCGCATAAGGTCCTTCATGTATTTTCTTTGCCGTACTAACTACTCTTCCATCGACATCCCATCTTTTGGGAGGCGCAACGAGTTTATTTTCAGCAGCCAGTCCCGCTATCCAGTCCTGGTAAGGTTTCATCGCTTCTTTCATTTGTTCAGGCGATGGACTTGGCGTTTTACTGGTAAGATCCCTGTGGATCGCGATTAAGAATTCATTCATGTTGTTTTGTTTTATGGTTTAATAATGAATTGACTATTTAAAAGTCTATGGCATGCCGGACTTATAATTTTTGAGCCGCAGCCAAAATGAAATCAGCCACTTTCTTTGGTTGTGATAACATCGGCACATGGCTGCTGCTTAGCTCGATCGTCGTCGCCTTTATCATTTTCGCTTCTGCTCTTGCCAGTTCAGGCGTTACCATCTGGTCGTTGATACCAATAATGCACCAGGAAGGTTTAGTCTTCCATGCCGCCGTAGAAATTTTATCGGTAGTAGCTCTTGCTGCCCAAGGAGTTTGTGTAACAAACAACAGTTTCCTGTCTGCAACTGAAAGGTCCTGTGCAAAATGCTGATCAATGCCTTTAAATGAAAGGGAAAGAAATCCTGCTGCATCGGGCCTGAACTCCGCACTACCCGGCGCTGATGGAAATGCCTGCACTACATCTACCACAGATTGATTGTCGTCAGGGATCAATGCACATACATAAAGAAGACCTGCTACTTTCGGATCATTCCCGGCTTCGCTGATAACGATGCCTCCATACGAATGTCCTACCAGTAATATCGGTCCATCCATTAAAGCGATTGCACGTTTGGTAGCTGCTACATCATCCTGCAAGGAAGTAAGCGGGTTTTGTACGGCCGTTACAGTATATCCTTTGGCGGTAAGCAGCGGAATGATCTTCGACCAGCTCGATCCATCTGCAAAAGCGCCATGCACCAGCACAATGTTTTTAACGCCTTTGGTTGTTTGGGAGTGGGCAAAGCCCGGTAACAGCATAATTGTCATTGCGATTAAAGCAATGGTTTTGATTTGTTTGATTGTGTTCATAAACCTGTTTTTTTATTTGTTTAGATTAAATGGTTACAGAAATTTGTTATTCTTCGTTGTTGGTCGGGTCGAAAGGCTGATCCTTCATCCGCAGGTTATCATCCAGGAACTCGCCGCCATCGGCAATATTTAATTCGTCGGGATGAAGAAGTATGACTTCCTGCGTGGTAGTCGTTGTTTCCTGTTTTGGGTCACGGCCGAAATGAAAGAGTTTCATATAGATTCGTTTTTACATGTTAAGAAGAAATGGTTTGATATTATTTGTTCAATGTTTCCCTGATCACCGCAGCAGCCTGTAATAAAGCTGTCTGAACAGCCGGTAGGTTTGCCAGTGGGTTCAGCAATCCATAATCATGGATCAATCCGCCATACCTTGTTAATGTTACCGGTACGCCCGCTTCATCCAGTTTCCGTGCATAGGCTTCTCCCTCATCACGCAACACATCGTTCTCCGCTGTCTGCACCAGCGCAGGAGGAAGACCCTTCAACTGTGCCAATGTCGCCTGCAACGGTGAAGCATATATTTCCTTTCTCTTTTCTTCACCAGGCAGGTAATTATCCCAGAACCAGGTCATCATCTTTTTGGTAAGAAATCTTTCTTCACCAAACTCCCTGTAAGAACCGGTTTCAAAATTGGCATCAGTCACCGGCCATAATAATACCTGGAGCTTAATGGCAGGACCTTTCAATTCCTTCGCCATCAACACTACCGATGCGGTCATATTTCCACCTACACTATTGCCAACAACAGCAAGATTATTTCCATCCACACCGATCTCCCTTCCATGAGCAGCTACCCATTTCAGCGTGGCATAGATTTCATGAATGGCAACAGGATAAGATGCTTCGGGCGAAGGCGTATAATCAGGAAATACTGCTACCGCACCGCTTTTAACAACAAGGTCCCTTACCAGCCTCCGGTGAGTGGGATAATCTCCCAATACCCAACCGCCGCCATGTATAAATAAAAAGACGGGCGCACCGGCATTTGTATCAATTAGTTTTACAATATGGATCCTGACTTCTTTTCCATCCTGTGCAATCGTTCTTTCGGATTCTTCGATACCGGAATAATCTACCTGCACAGATTCCTGCGCACCGGTCAACACCTGACGTGCATCGGCAGGACTAAGCTCTTCAATCGGTTTACCGGTTCCGGCATTCAGTACTTCCAGGAATTTTTTTACCCCGGTAAAAATGCGTGGATCGTCTTTTGCTTTCAGCGGTTTATTTATGTTTGACATAAAAGAATATTTATAGATGAAGAATAGTGTTTGAATAATTAATGGGTTAATACAGGATGAGTGTTCATCTTTCTGATCATCTCATAACTCAGGTGTTCTGCATACACCCCGTAGCCATCTACCAAAATGCCTCTTACTCCTGTGGAAGAAGAAATGGCATACAATACGGCACTGCCATCAGGACTTGAATCATCGTCTTCGAACCTATACACTTCATCGATATGAAATTCTTCCGGGTTCAGGCGCATATCCAGGTCGCCGCAATAAAGACAGGTTGTTTCGGTTGCAAAGTCAGCTTCGTAACCTCTTGTTTTAAGATCATCCAAAGCTTCGGTGAGTGATTGATAATTTTTCATGTTGATTTTGTTTGAGTGGTTAAGTGTTGAAAAATGATTATCGTATTACCATACATTTTCCGGGCTTCCGGGTGCAATGCTTTCTTCCGTACGCATGACCGGCCAATCGGATACATGGATAACCTTATTAAAAAACTCCCTGCTTCCGTTATCGCATACTTGCTCACAGGCAGGAGGAGCAGGTGCCGGCGCCGCTGGCTTATTGGGTAATAATTGTAAAAAGAACAGGTTCATGATGTTTATATTAATAGTTGACTGATTAATTTTGGGACAATAGTTTCCCTTACCCGCTCTGCGGGTATTTTTTTATGATTCAATAAATGCAGGATTAAAATTGATCTGCTACCTGCTGAATTGCCGTGTTGCTGACCGGTTTTCGTAAGGAATACGCTCCCGGCAAACCGGCGCCTGTCATCTTCATTTCAACAGGCAGCAGATCCGGCGATCAGGCCTTTTGTAATTGCTTGTTCCACCATTGTTCGAAGTTGATGGCGCCCAGTTCAGCTTTACCGGCAGGCACCAGTGCAGCATGACTGATCTCTCCGCCAAAATATTCGGGGCGGCCATTGGGTACTACTTTACGTTTATCATTGGCATGTTGCAGGTAACGCGCTACGATTTCATACATTTCAAAACGTTCAGGCCCGGCTATTTCTGTTTTTCCATTGAGAGGAGAACCTGTTGCATACTTCGTTACAAATGCAGCCACATCGTCTGAAGCGATCGGTTGAAATTTTACATCCGAAAGATGCACTTCGTTTTCAACCGTAGCCTGGTTGGCAATGCCCGCCAGGAATTCCAGGAACTGTGTGCTCCTGATAATGGTATACGGTACACCTGATTGCCGGATGATATCTTCCTGCACCAGCTTGGCGCGCATATAACCGATGTTTTGCATGATATCGACCCCAACGATCGAAAGTGCCACATGATGTTTTACACCTGCGCTGATCTCAGCGCCCATCAGGTTGCGGCCCGCTGTCTGGAAAAATTCCATCACCGCCTTGTCTTCAAAAGAAGGCGAATTGGCAAGATCAACAACAACATCCGTATCCTTCATCGCTTCTGCCAATCCTTCTCCTGTTATAGTATTGACACCCGTATTGGGAGATGCAGCGATAACCTGGTGACCTTCCTGGCGGAGCCGGGCCACTACTTTCGTTCCGATGAGGCCGGAACCTCCGATAACTACGATCTTCATAATTTGTTTTTTTAATTGTGATTTGATTTCCTGGAAAGTCCAATCGAATGCCAATTAATCAAATTATTGATCATCAATAAGATGAATGAAAACATTGATTTCATTTTTCACTGTATTTCGTGAAAGCACGAAGAGTTTCACTAAATAAAGGGAGAGAAGCGATCAGGAAAAGTAATCGCTCTTATTGATGCCCAGTTTTTTCATTTTGGAATGAAGGGTATTGCCGGGGATCTTTAATACATCTGCTGCACTGCCATCACCGGAGATCTTACCGGCACAACGCTTCAGTGTTTCAATAATATAACTGCGTTCCACTTCTTCGAGTGAACGGTTCAAAAGAAAAGCCGCTTCCCGTTTTCCTGTACCGGTATGCTGTGGTATATATATTTCATCCAGCACACCATCGGTTGCCAGTAATATGCTGCGTTCTATTAAATGCTCCAGTTCCCTCACATTACCCGGCCAGGTATAACTGCGTAATTGCTGAATGACCTTCGGCGATACCCGCCTGATCTTCCGTCCTGAATTGCGGCTGTACTTCTGTATGAAAAAATGTGTCAGCGGTTCGATATCTTCCGCCCTGTCACGCAATGGCGGAAGTTTGACAGGAAATACATTCAACCGGAAATAAAGATCTGAACGGAACCTGCCTGCTTTTACTTCTTCTTCCAGGTTACGGTTGGTAGCAGCAATCAGGCGTACATCGATCTTTATCGTTTGCTTGCCGCCTACGCGTTCGATCTCACGTTCCTGTATCACCCTTAACAATTTGGCCTGCGCTTCCAAAGGAAGTTCACCGATCTCATCGAGGAAGATCGTACTGTTATCCGCCAGCTCAAATTTCCCAATACGACGGTCGATAGCACCGGTAAATGCTCCTTTTTCATGACCAAACAATTCACTTTCGATAAGATTGGCCGGCAATGCAGCGCAATTCACTTTCACCATCAGCTTGTCCCTGCGTGGCGATGCATTATGAATAGCTCTTGCGATCAATTCCTTACCCGTACCTGTTTCACCCAGCACCAATACCGTAGTATTCGATTCTGCGACCAGCGACATCAACCGGTATACTTTCTGCATCTGGTTGCCACTGCCGATGATCTCTGAAAAATCGTAGATGGTTTTGATCTGTTCTTTCAGGTAATCGTTTTCTACTTCCAGCCGTTTTTTATAAGCCAGTAATTTTTCATTGATCTGTATATTGGCAATCGCCACCGCGATCTGTGCACAAATACCTTTCAGCACGAGCTGGCTTAGCCGGTTGGCAAGCAACCAGATCGTACCAATATTTTTATCGCCTACCCGCAACGGGAGACCATACATATTTTTCAATCCTGTTGTCTTCCAGAGTTTCGCATAGTCATTACCACTTGCCAGTTCTTCCTCTATGTTAAACATCACGCCATCATTGCTGGCCAGCACCTGCGCTGTATAGGTTTCTTCAATAGTGATTTTATCCGCAGCCATTTTATCGAAATTCACTTTGACCTTTTGAAACAAGCTGTCGTCAAACATAAAAGGTGATAAATGAATGCCATCATCATCGATCACCCGCACCATTGCCAGTTTGGTATGGATCGTTTTATCCAATACCGTGGAAATAGCTGTTTGCAGATCCTGTTTGGTCCTTACCCTTGAAATATCATTACTGAATTCCAGTAAAAAAGTTTGTTCTTCTTGTTTCCGGCTGATCTGTTCGTTGGCCATGATATTGGCCAGGGCAACGGAGATCTGCGCACAGATTCCCTGCAATAATTGCACATTGATCTCATCGATATCGAGGAACAATGCCCCGAGATTTGTTTCGCCATTGCGTAAGCGGATACCCACAATATCTTTAAATCCCATATTCTTCCAGTGTTGCAGGTAAGCGGAACTGACACCACGCTGTATTTCCCGGTCTATATTAAATAATAAGGGAATGGAACTATTCAGTACACGGTTCTGCAATCCATCATTTACAGGATATTTCGATTGTTCGAGTGCAGTCAATATTTTGGGATCATGTGTTTTACTAAGATCGTACACATAGGGGCTCATGGTAGTATTGTCTTCATTGATCCGGCGGATCACAAAACCTCCCGGCGGATTGATCTTGCCTAATGCGGCACGAACCGCGTGAGCCAGGTCTTCTTTTGTTCTTACCGTAGCGATCCGGCTGCTGAAATCGAGCAGGAAGGATTTTTCTTTTTCCTTCGTCAGCAATTCTTCGTTTTTGATAATATTAGAGACGGCGCTCGATAACTGCGGCATAATGCCCTTGATCACGCTCCTGAACTCCGGGGTAAAACTGTCGGTTTTATCGGAATAAATATGGATAAAGCCCATCGGTTTGCCTTCCTTCATCAGGCGTGTCATCAATATCTCTCTTACCCCTTTTTCATAATTGACGCGAAGAAACGAAGGGCTCAATGGCTGGTCCATGATATCCTCCAGCATAAAAGATATCGATTCTTCCCCATGCAGCACCGCCTGTATAAAAGGTTCGTTGAGTGAAAAATGAGAATGCACTAACTCATTATACATCGCATGCTTCCTGATCGGCGAATTATCATTGTCGAGCAGGAAAGGCGTATACGTTTCATCTTTCTTATCGATCAGCGTAACGATGGTATGTGTGAAATAGAAAAAGCTTTTTATTCTTTTCGAGAACAGGATAAGCAGGTCGTTCTTATTGCGGATCCTGGTCAGGTCATCACTCAACGCCAGCAGGATCTCTTTTTCTTTTTGATAATGCTCCACCAGGGCCCTGGTCACATGGATATCCTCCTGCCCTTCATTCTTTGCAGGCGTTGCTCCTTTTACTTTTTCGCTGACCCCTTCTTTTTTCATTGACCTGGTTTGCTATTAATGATCTTTCCGGCTTTACTAAAATACATAGAGAAAGAGAAACAGGAAGAGAGCGCCTCACCACCTGTTTTTCCCTCTTTCTATTCCTGTTTCTCCTGCTCACATAAACCTCAACTTCTCCTCTTCCAAATCCAGTTGCTGCAATTGTTTCCTGATAATATCTTCATCCAGCATCTTATCCTCGTTATTCTTATTCAGCAACCATTTCCGCTGGCGGTTGATAATATCCAGGTAAATCATTTTGACCTCGTGTGCCATTTCCGCATCTTCCGCCAGTTGTCCATGCTGCTCCCATTTACGCGCCATTTGCTGCAATACCGGCTGGGTGAGCAACTGTTCGCTGTAATTTGTTTTCAACTGCATCAATCCATGTTCCGCGAGCTCTGCTCTCAATAATTTTTCTATCTCTTCTTCCGGCAGGTCATGGTCCATATCCGGCATTTTTATTTTCCTGATCAGGTATGGCAATGTCAATCCCTGTAATAATAACGTGAGCAGGATAACGACAAACGTGATAAACAAAATCAGGTTGCGGTGCGGGAAAGCGGTTCCATCACTCAATTGAACCGGTATGGACAACGCCGCGGCCAGCGATACCACTCCCCGCATACCTGTCCATCCCAATAATACAGGCGCTTTGAAACCCGGGCTTCGCGTGTCTGCTACCGTTATAAAATTTCGTGCGATCAGCGTGGTGATCACAGCTCCATAAGCCGATAGTATCCGTCCTATGATCAGTACGCCCGTTATCAATAAACCATACCCGATCGCTGTTCCTAAACTTACTTCAAGTCCCGCTACAATTTCCGGTAAGCTCAACCCGATGATCAGGAACACGATGCCATTCAATACAAAAACAAAACTCTCCCATACATTCACACCGCGCAGGCGGGAATGACTGTTCAGGAACAAATGTCTTCTCGTCGACAGGAACAAACCACCACTCACTACGGCCAGTACACCGGAACTATGCGCTTCTTCCGCCGCGATATACATGATATAAGGTGTGATGATCGAAAAAACGATATCGCTATTGGCATCAGTGGGTAAATATTTATGCGCTTTCATAAAGATCACCCCTACCAGCAAACCGATACCTACACCACCGACCAGCATCCAGCTAAAACTTAGTGCCGCTTCATACCATACAAACTGTCCCGTGGCTACGGCAATCAACGCAAACCGGAAAATGATCAATGAAGAAGCATCATTCAGTAAGCTCTCTCCTTCAAGAATGGATTGCATCCGCTTGGGCACTTTCACAAACTTCAGGATTGCACCGGCGCTTACAGCATCGGGAGGGGAAACAATACCGCCCAGTAAAAAACCAAGCGCCAGGGAAAAACCGGGGATATAATGATTGGCTACAAAGGCCACCGACATGGCGGTCAGGAATACGACCACAAACGCAAAGCTGCCGATGATCCGCCGCCAGCGCCATAATTCTTTCCAGGAAATAGCCCAGGAGGCTTCGTATAACAGGGGCGGGAGGAACAGGACAAAGATCAGTTCGGGTTTGATGTGTATGCTGGGGACAGCGGGCACAAAACCAATCGCGAGACCGGCAAGTACCAGCAGCACCGGGTAAGCCACTTTGATTTTAGCGGCCAGCATGATGATCAATACAATGGCGATGACCAGGGCGAGGTAAAAAGGAAAATTATCTAGCATTATCCGTAAAAATAATAAACAACTTCCTATTTCCCTCCGCGGCCCTCTGTGTCTCCTCTGTGGCCCTCTGCGTACAACTCCGGGAGTAAAATTTCTGAGTAAAGCCTTATTAAGAATCTCTCCTGCAAGAATTATACGCAGAGGGCCACAGAGGAGACACAAAGGGCCACAGGGTTATCCCAGTATTTTTGCTTTTGCTCTTACCGGGTCAGCCGCCGCTTTCGCAACTGCCGGTTGTTTCTTCTCTTCTTTCTTTTTTAACAGCGCCTGTTACTTTCTCATTCCTTATTTTTTGTTCCTTATTTCTTATTCATTTAACAACATTCCCGGAAATAAATTTGCGCAACTAACCAGTTGCACATATATTCGCAACCGAATAGTTGCAAATTATTTATTGTATTATGAGACGAGACGTATTCCAGGCTATCGCCGACCCCACCCGCCGTGCGATCCTGAGCCTGCTCATGCTGAACGCCATGACGCCCAATACTCTGGCCGAACATTTCGACAGCAGCCGGCAGGCGATTTCAAAACATATCAAGGTCCTTACCGAATGTGAACTGGTCAAACAGGAACAATCGGGCCGGGAGATCTATTATCATTTTAATGCTAAAAAATTGAAAGAAGTGGACAAATGGCTACAACCCTTCCGGGCGCAATGGGAATCCCGGTTTGAACAATTGGACAACCTTTTAAAAAATACTAAACACAAAAAATCATGATCATCAACAAAGAAACGATCTACACCAAAGATCCATCCAACAAAAGGATAAAAGTGGAAAGAGAGTTCGATGCTCCTGTTGGAAAAGTATGGAAAGCCTGGACCGAACCCGAAATGCTAGATCAATGGTGGGCACCCAAACCCTGGAAGACAAATACTAAATCGATGGACTTCCGTGCCGGTGGTTTCTGGTTATACTATATGGAAGGTCCCGATGGTTCCCGTCATTACTGCCGCCTCGATTATAAAGCCATTACACCCAATACATCTTTTGTCGCCGTAGATGCTTTCTGTGATGAAAGCGGCACACCCAGTCCTGAACTACCCAGTATGCATTGGGAAAATAAATTCATCAACCAGGGCAATACAACAAAAGTAGAGATCCTTATTACCTTCGCCAGCGAAGCAGACCTGGAAAAGATCGTCGAAATGGGCTTCAAGGAAGGTTTCGCAGCAGCACATACGAACCTGGATGCGATACTTGCCGCTTAAGCGATGGTGTTAGGTGTTAAGTTTCAGGTGCCAGGTTAAAGATTCTTGAAAAGTGTCAGGTGTTAGATTTTAGGTGTTAGGTTAGAGATTCTTTGTGTTAGTGTCAGTTTTCCCGGTTAGGATGATAAAATAATCAGGCTCTCCACACTTAACATCTAACACCCATAACCTAACACTTAACACCTAACATTTCTAAAAATCTTGTCCAATCCCGCAGCCCCCGACTGTTATTGGTTTTTAATCTTAAAACAAAAATCATGAAAGAATTCTTATTGATCTTCAGGACAGATTATAAGTCATTAGCGAAACGCTCACCCGAAGAAATGCAGGCCAATACCAAAAGATGGATGGATTGGATCGGCAGTATTGCCGCACAGGATAAACTCGTAACACGCGGCAACCGCCTCGAACCAACAGGCAAACAGGTTAAACCCGGTAATATCATCACCGACGGACCTTATATGGAGATCAAAGAATCTATTGGTGGTTATACGATCATCAAAGCTGCCTCGATCGATGAAGCCACTGAAATTGCAAAGGGTTGTCCTGTATTGATCGTCGGCGGCAACGTGGAAGTAAGAGAGATCAGTGTATTATAAAATTACCAGCAAGGAAAACCAGGGCCTTTGCAGAAGTGCAGGGGCTCTATCCTATTTATGGAACAGGATGAGTTAATACCCCATTTATTCAGGACCGAGTACCGGAAGATCACAGCCGTTCTGTCGGCCCTGTTTGGGTTGGAGCATATTGAAATTGCCGAGGATATTGCGAGCGATACCTTTCTCGCCGCATCAGAAACATGGAGCATCCGGGGTCTTCCCGAAAAACCCGTTGCCTGGTTGTACACGGTTGCCAAGAACAAAGCAAGGAATTATCTCAAACACAATGCGGTGTTTACACAAAAGATCGCGCAGCAATTAAAACGATCTGCGGAACAGGCAGAAGAGATCGAAATCGATCTTTCTTCCCAAAACATCAGGGATAGCCAGTTGCAAATGATCTTTGCCATCTGTCACCCTGCCATCGGGGCCGAAGCACAGGTAGGACTTGCGCTTCGTATACTTTGCGGATTTGGTATCGAAGAGATCGCCGGCGCTTTTCTTACCAATAAAGAAACGATCAATAAACGACTGCAACGGGCTAAAGAAAAATTGCGGGAAGCGGAAGTGCAGATCGCTTTTCCGAGTGAAGCAGAAACAGCCAGGCGACTGGAAACCGTACTGACTACTATTTATCTTCTTTTTAATGAAGGCTATTATTCCGCCAGCCAGGATATCAGTGTACGCAAAGATCTCTGTCTTGAAGCCATGCGCCTCGCTCATTTATTGATCGGGAATGAAAAAACCAATACTCCACCTGTCAATGCATTGCTGTCATTGATGTGTTTTCATTCTTCCCGGTTCGATGCAAGGATCGATCAGCAGGGCGAAATCGTGTTATACGAAGATCAGGATATCAATCTCTGGAACCAGGAACTGATACGCAAAGGAGAATATTACCTGGACCGTGCAGCCAGCGGCACACAGGTTTCCAAATACCATCTCGAAGCAGGGATCGCTTACTGGCATACGAACAAAGAAGACAGCCCGGAAAAATGGGAAAGTATTTTACAACTGTATAATGAATTGCTGGTGATCGAATATTCGCCGATGGCGGCGCTAAACAGGACGTATGCGCTTTCCAAAGCCAATGGCAAACAGGAAGCGATCAGGGAAGCGGAAAAGTTAAACCTGGGAGGTCATCACCTATATCATTCATTGCTTGGGGAATTGTACCGCGATATCGATAACTGCAAAGCTGTTAGTCATTTTCAGCAGGCATTGGCGCTGGCAAAATCAGCGACTGATAAAAAGATTATTGCGAGGAAAATAAATGGGTTTGAATAGAAAAAGAGGGTTAGCTTATTTGATTGCAGCAATCTTTAGCCAGTGAGTTGATGATATGGAACAGGGATGGAAGTGGATGGGCTACCGAGTTGATTGTTGATTGGATTGTGGCAGTACCTGACCAGTGAACTAATCATATAGAACACGGATGGAAGTGGATGGACGGATATAAAATAGATAGGTACGGGGTTGGGTTATTGATTTGATTGCGATAGTCCTTGGCTAGTGAGTTGATGATATAGAACACGGATAAAGGTGGATGGACGGATGTAAATGGATTGGGTTATTGATTTGATCGTGGCAATCCAGGGCCAGTGAATTAATCATATAGAACACGGATTGGACGGATTGAAATGGATGGATTGGTGGATTGGTTGCAGGATTTTATTTGATATGGATGTTGGCTGAGTTTAGTGTTTGATGAAGTAATAATAGTATTTCGCTTTTTGCTTCATCCGATTTTGTTACATCGACACACCAGAAAAAGGCTTTGAGATCAAATCCGTCTTCATTGACTTTGGTGAACAGGATTTGAGGTTCCCGGCTCTCGAATACATAATCGGAAGAAAGGATCGCCTTCTTGATCGCCGACGATACGGTTTCCATATCGGTATTGCCACTTACAGACAGGTCCATTTCCAGCCGTTGCTGGTTATTGCTTAATGTCCAGTTGACGATCTGTTGTGATAATATATCTCCATTGGGAATGATCACTTCAGCTCCATCCTGTGTAAGAAGGGTACTGGAACGCAAACCGATCTCCCGTACACGTCCTGATTTATCACCGATCTCTACAATATCCCCGATTTGCAAGGGACGATCAAAGATCAATATGATGCCCGATACAAAATTGTTGACGATATTCTGCAAGCCCAGACCGATACCAACACCCAATGCGCCGA
>CAMLGR010000028.1 GCA_946479615.1 uncultured Bacteroidota bacterium
GCTGGCCGTCCAGCTGGCGCGCGCGGCGGGTTGCAGTGTTATCGCCATCGATCGAGAGGTATTGGGTGATGATATTTACCTGTTGCTCACTTAATCCTTTTTGTGCCAATTCTTCTTTTACTTTTTCCAGCCCGATCTTATCGAGTTTATCGATAGCAACTGTAATGTCAGTTAATTTATCAGTGCCTCCACAGAGTTCGGCCAGTGCAGCCAGTATCTTGCGGCTGTTGATCTTTATTTCAACCGGTACTTTTAATTGTTCAAAAGCAGTGGCATAGATGATAGCCA
This sequence comes from uncultured Bacteroidota bacterium, assembly GCA_946479615.1. The sequence goes on from CAMLGR010000028.1 coordinate 289, forward strand.
GTTCTACTTCATTCAATAATGACTGGCTGCCTACCACATCGGCATCGCATTGATAGAATTCGCGGTAGCGGCCTTTTTGTGGCCGGTCGGCCCGCCATACCGGTTGTATCTGGTAGCGTTTGAAAGGATAGGTGAGCTGGCCATGATTCATGGCTACATAGCGCGCGAAGGGAATAGTAAGATCATATTTCAGCGCTCTTTCGGTCAGGTTCTTATCATTCTTTCCCTGTAATACATTTTCAAAAGCGGCTTTTGCCTTGTGTGTATTCTTCGGATCGCTCAACCCGTTGTTAAGTATTTTGAAAATAAGTTTATCGCCTTCTTCGCCATACTTTCCCATCAGTGTTTCCATGTTTTCCATGGCCGGTGTTTCCAATGGCTGAAATCCATAGACTTCAAAAACAGAACGGATGGTATTGAAAATATAATTCCGCTTGCGGACAACATCCGGTCCGAAATCCCTGGTGCCCTGTGGTATGCCTGCAGTAACTTTTGCCATTCAGATTATTTCAGGTTTAATGAGTTTTCCAATGTGTCTTTTTTGCCGGGAGGAGCTGCTTTGCTGACGATCGCTTCCGCTACTTCATTGATCATCTTATATACATCATGATAACCCGGTTCTGTTCCATACCAGGGATCGGGTACATCGAGGTCCTTCCCGGGATGCAGTTCATTCATGAACAGTTCCACTTTGGCCGGGTTGTATTTATTCTTTGCGATCCGGCGGATCTCCTCCATTACATCGCCGGCCATTGCATAGATCTTGTCGTAAGTTTCGAAATCCTCTGCTACAAACTTTCGTGATCGTTGTTTACTGATATCGAGACCATTTAACCTGGCCACTTTTTGCGATAGGGTATGTGGCGCTTCGCCGGTATGATACCCGTTGGTACCTGCACTTTCCACGCTCCATGATAAACCTGCTTCAAATGCCTTCTGTTGTAATATCCCTTCTGCCAATGGGCTGCGGCAGATATTGCCCAGGCAAACCATTAAGATTTTCATGTGGCGAAGATAGTTAACAGCCGGCAGTTGGCAGTCTTGCAGCCGGCTGCCAACTGCCGGCTATTATGGAATTTCCCTTCACACCGCATCTTATTCACTAAAGTATAGCCATGACTAACAATGAAATTTTGCAGGCCAACCTGCTCGACATTTTATTTGATGGCCGTAATAAAGAATACGGTGCCTATGCGATCCGCAGAGGATATAATAACCGTATGCTGATGGCCCTGGGAATTGGTTTATCAGGCCTTTTTCTTTTATTCTTTATCAATATCAACCATACCAGTGGAAATAAAGATCCTCTTCAGAAACCGCCGGGTATACAATTGACAGCAGTGGAAGTAGCACCGGATAAAACAGAGAAACCACCTGCCAGGACTGTTCCGGCTAAACCGGCGGAACCTGTAAAAACGATCAAAAACACCACACCGGTATTGGTAAAGGATAATCTGATCGAGCATACGGAAGTGCCGGATGTGGAAACTATTGCTGATAATATCAGTAGTACAGCAAATAATGAAGGCAAACCATCGGATGGCACTATGATTGCAACTTCATCTGCTGCCGGGGGCACCGGTACTGCACTAACAGTTGTTGATGATCCGCCACCTGCGCTGCCTTCTTCATTGCCGGAATTTCCGGGTGGTTTCAAAGCCTTGCAGGAATACCTGTCCCGTAACCTGGCGACACCTGATAATCTTGAAACAGGAGAGAAAAAGATCGTCAGAGCACGGTTTTTGGTTGATAAAGACGGTTCAGTATCAAGTGTTGAGATCAATGTAAGCGGGGGAAGTTTTTTTGACAGGGAAGTCATCCGCGTATGTAAAAAGATGCCCCGGTGGAAACCAGCTATTCAAAATGGAGTTGCCGTTGCTATGAGTTATATATTACCTGTAACATTTATCGGGGTAGAACAATAAAAATGTGATAATTTGGCCGTCCTGAAAACAAAATTTCTATGATCGAGGAGTACGAAAAGAAAAAAAGAAAGCAAATAGCCTCTATGAAAGCACTGATGGATTATGGTATTGGCGTACTTATCCTGCTGATGGGTCTTTTTTTTCTTTTCCGGAACAAGCTGAATATTTCATTCAATGAAAGCTTTCCTCCGAATACGATGGATAAGATATTCGGGACCATTTGTATTTTCTATGGTGCATGGCGGATATACAGGGGGTATCAGAAAAAATATTTTTAGATGAGAGTAAGAGTTCCGTTTGTTTCTGCCGTCTTATGTTGCCTGGTATCCTGTTTAATCCTTTTGAATAGTTGTCAGTCAAAGAAGCAGACCAGGAAGAAGCCTGACGATACCATGAATAATGGAAGGATACTTGTCAGTGCAGATGAATCATTCAAACCGATCATCGAGGCGCAGAAACAAGTGTATGAATCGAATCATTTGGGTACTATTATAAACGTACAGTATAAAGCAGAAGCAGAGTGTTTAAAGGATTTTGGAACGGATAGTGTGCGTATGGTGATTGCGACAAGAGGATGTAACGAGCAGGAGATCGATTTCATGGTTCATACAATGGATGTGCAACCGGAATGGATGACAGTGGCAAGAGATGCGATTGCAGTGATGGTAAATCCACGATCAGCCGATTCATTGTTCAGTATGAAAGACCTGAAAGAGATACTGACAGGGAAATTTAAGAAAAAATTAATCCCGGTATTTGACGGTCTTCAGGCAACCAGCACGGTGCGGTTTATCGTCGATTCAGTGTTACGTGGCGATTCGTTAGGTGTCGAAACAAGAGCCGCTAAAACAAGCCAGGAAGTGATCGATTTTGTAGCGAATAATCCTGATGCGGTGGGATTCATTGGAGTAAGCTGGATTGGTAATAAAGATGATGCGGATCAACTTAGTTTTTTGAAAAAAGTTAAAATTGCGTGGATCGAGAGTAAAGACAGCGCCGGGCAATATATTTTGCCTGTACAGGCAAATATTTACAGCAATCGTTACCCGATGGTACGTGATTTGGTATACATACTAAAAGAGAATTACAAAGGGCTGGGACATGGCTTTGCAGATTTTATGAGCGGAGAGATCGGACAACTTATTTTTAAAAGGGCTTACCTGATGCCGGCAAAAAAGAACTTCAGCATCCGGCCGGTCGAGTTGAGGCAGTAAAATGTTTATATTTACAAATTATAAAAAAAGGAACGTAATGAAGAAAACTTTTATATCTGTTCTGAGTACTTTTTTACTAACGATAGGTGCTGTTAATGCGCAAACGGTGGCCACCGGGGTCAATGATGTGTATGCAGAAAGATTTCAGTCTGCTAAATCAACGTTTGAAAAATTGATAGCCGCTAATCCTAATGATATCGATGCAACATACTGGCTTGGCCAGACCTATATAGAAATGGATGATGTAGCCGGCGCTAAAGCAGTATATGAAAAAGGGCTGGCATCCAGTTCCAATGCTCCCTTATTGCAGGTTGGAATGGGCGAAGTAGAACTGATCCAGAACAAGATCAACGAAGCACGTCAGCATTTTGAAGCAGCGATCACCGCTACTGCCGGTAAAAAGGGTGGTAACGATCCTGTTATATTAAATGCAGTAGGTAAAGCGATCACCGATGTATATACCGATAAAGAAAAGAAAGGCGATATCAACTTTGCCGTACAAAAATTAGAAGAAGCATCCCAAAGCAAAACAAAGGACAATGTATTGCTGGGTGATATATATGTAAACCTGGGTAATGCTTATTTAAAAGCCAAACCAGGTGAAAATGGTGGACAGGCTTTCTCCAGTTATCAAAAAGCAGTAGAAGTCAACCCGAATTTTGCACTGGCATATTATCGGATGGCTAAATTATTCCAGACCCAGAAAAATTGGGAGCTGTATGAAAAATACCTGAATGATGCCGTGGCAAAAGATCCCCGTTTCGCCATTGGTTATTACGACCTGGCCTATTTCAAAATGGGTAAGCTGGATTTCACCGCCGCAGAACAATTCGCACAGAAATTTTCACAATCAGCCGATGCCGATCCGCAAAATGAATACCTGCGTTACAGTATCCTGTATACTCAAAAGAACTACGACCAGGCTATCAGCGGTGCGCAGTCGATTATCAGCCGTTTAGGTGATAAGACAAAGGCCCGTGTGTACAAACTGATCGCATACAGCACCCTGGAGAAAAAAGATTCCGCCGGAGCCAAACAATACATTGATAAGTATTTCGAAAAAGCAAAACCAGAAGATATTGTAGCGCTCGATTATTCATTGAAAGCGGATATCTATTCTGCGATCCCGGGCCAGGAAGATGTGGTATTCAATAGTTACCTCGATGGTCTGAAAGCAGATACGGTGCTTGACAATAAACTAGACCTGCTCAAGAAAGGGATTGCTTTCTTCGCTGCAAGGAAACAATATGATAAAGAAGCGCAACTGGAACAAAAAGTATTGGAAATAAAACCTACTCCGACGATCAATGATTATTTCGCGGCAGGTTTGTCCAACTACAGGACAAAGACAGATTCCGGTTATGTGAAATCATACAATCTTTTCAAAATAGTCGCTGATAAATATCCTGATCAGTCATTTGGCTGGGAATGGAAATATAATAATGCGATATTGATCGATACGACCACCAAGGACAGTATAGCAGTTCCGGATGCGATGGCCCTGTTGAAATTTGCGCAAACAGATACCGTGAAATATGCCAAGCAGATCTCGAATGCGTCTTATTATCTCGCCAACTACTACCTGGAAGAGAAAAAAGACAAGGATAAAGCGATCGAATACCTGCAAATAATGGCGAATGCTACGGCTGATCCGGCATTGAAACAAAATATTACTGATAACATTGGAAAATTAAGAGCCGCCCCGGTCAGGCAGCAGCAACCACCTGCCAAGCCTGCACCGCCCAGGACCACGACGAGGCAATAGCGCCACGTAACGAAATTGTTATCATATTTAGTACAATCAAGCTGCCCGGTTTTGCCGGGCAGCTTTTTTTATGCGTTGATACAGAAATTGTTCGGATAATTGGGGTTGCTGACTTATTTTTGCCGGCAGGGTAAAAACTTATGATCTATTTACTCCAGTTAAATCCATCTTCATCCGATGCCAGCTCCTACCTGCCGGTCGCCCTACAGGTCGTTTTTGCCGTCGGACTTATCGTTTTCTTAACGGTATTGACCCATCTGCTTGGTCCCAAAAGAAAAACGACTGATAAATTACAAACTTTTGCCAGCGGTATCGAATCTCATGGCGATGCACGTCAGCCGATGGCGATCAAGTATTTCCTCACTGCCATTTTATTTGTTCTTTTTGATGTAGAAGTGATATTCTTCTACCCCTATGCCGTCAATTTCAAGGAACTGGGCTGGAGTGGTTTTTGGGCAGTGATCATGTTCGTGGCTTTCTTCCTGTGCGGATTTGTATATATAATAAAAAAAGGTGCGTTAAAGTGGGAAGATTAGGCCTGGAAGCAATTTGAAATGTGATAATGTGCAAATTTGAAGATAGAATGCAGGAACTTTGAACGATTGGAATTGTTATTATGATAGGTTCGTTTTCAAATCTTCAAATTTCCAAATCAAATAATTATTATGGCACGTCCCGTATCATATAACATTCATAAAAAACCTCTCGAAAATGATATCAGCATGGCTGAAATGCCGGCAGGTCACCAGGGAGAAGGTTTTTTTGCCACTTCACTGAACAGTGTTATTGGCCTGGCCAGGAAAAATTCTATCTGGCCTCTTCCTTTTGCTACTTCCTGCTGCGGTATCGAATTCATGGCTACCATGGGTTCGCATTATGATCTGGCCAGGTTTGGCAGCGAAAGAGTAGGTTTTTCTCCGCGCCAATGCGATCTTTTAATGGTGATGGGAACCATCGCCAAAAAAATGGGTCCTGTGGTTAAACAGGTATACCTGCAAATGGCCGAACCCCGCTGGGTGATTGCCGTAGGCGCCTGCGCTTCCAGCGGAGGTATTTTCGATACATACAGCGTATTGCAGGGAATAGACCAGGTGGTGCCGGTTGATGTGTACGTCCCCGGATGCCCCCCACGTCCCGAAGCAATTATCGATGGTGTGATGAGGATACAGGACCTCGTAGGAAAAGAGAGCTTGCGGAGAAGAAATAGTGACCGGTATAAAGGGTTGCTCGAAAGCTATGGAATACAATAAGCGATTTGAAAATTTGGAAATGTGCTGATGAAATCATTTTAAGGACAGCCATCTTCCAATTCTCAAATCTCCAAATTTTCAAATCTGAATGGGATTGACTAACGAACATATTAAACAACGGCTTACAGAGAAATTCGCTGACCAGGTCAGTGCATTTGAAGAGACTTATGGCATGCTCGGTTTTGAAGCGCCCAAAGAGCTCAATCTGAAAGTGCTCAATTTCCTTTACGATGATGATGAATTAAAGTTCCGTTTCATGACGGACCTCTGTGCGGTGCATTATCCTGATAAATTGGGAAAAGAGCTGGCTGTGGTTTATCACCTGCATAACCTGGTTGATAATACCAGGATACGTTTCAAAGTATTTACCGATATCAATACACCGGATATTTATACGGCCACGGGATTATTCTCTGCTGCCAATTGGATGGAAAGAGAAACCTATGACCTGTATGGCGTGAACTTCGTCGGGCACCCCAATCTCAAACGCATTCTGAATGTGGATGAGATGGATTATTTCCCGATGCGTAAACAATACCCGCTCGAAGATCAAAGTCGTATCGATAAGGATGATGAAATGTTTGGTCGCGGCGGAACGGTTGGTTTTGGTACCGAGAAAACAGATCATGGCACCCTGATCGAATCGCATAAGGATGGAGTGCAGGATGATATTGTGTGATTAGGTAATGTGATGATTTGGTGATTTGATAATGTAGTGATGATAATTTCCCAATTATCTCATCCATACATTTCCAAATCATCCTTCATCGCATCTTCAAATTGAATTTATGTCTGAACAGCATATAAAACTGCCGGAAGGCAGTATCGAGAAAACAACGACCACGTTAAACCTGGGTCCTACACACCCGGCTACACATGGCGTGTTTCAGAATATCCTGGAACTGGATGGCGAACGTATTGTTTCTGCCGATCAGACCGTAGGATACATTCACCGTGCATTTGAAAAAATTGCCGAGCGCCGCCCGCTTTACCAGATCACCCCGTTGACGGACAGGCTGAACTATTGTTCATCCCCACTCAATAACATGGGCTGGCATCTTACCTGCGAAAAATTATTGGGGGTTAAAACACCTAAGCGGGTCGATTATCTCCGCATCATTATCATGGAACTTGCCCGGATTTCGGATCACCTGATCTGTAATTCCATCGTGGGTGTAGATAGCGGTGCTTACACCGGTTTCCTCTATGTGATGCAGTACCGCGAACTGATCTATGAGATCTATGAAGAAGTATGCGGTTCACGCCTCACGACCAATATCGGCCGTATCGGTGGATTTGAAAGGAACTTCAACGATATCGCTTTTCAGAAACTGGAAAAGTTTTTGAAGGAATACCCGGTTGTACAAACCGAGTTCGAGAACTTATTTACCCGTAACCGCATCTTTATGGAGCGCACCATCGGTGCCGGCCCTATCAGTGCGGAACGTGCATTGAACTATGGATTCACAGGTCCTAATCTCCGGGCTTCTGGTGTTGACTATGATGTGCGGGTACATTCTCCTTACAGCAGCTATGAAGATTTCCAGTTTGAAATACCGGTAGGTACTACCGGCGATTGTTATGACCGCTACCTGGTGCGTAACCAGGAGATCTGGCAGTCATTGAAGCTGATCAAAGACGCTTACCAGAAAGTACAGGAATTTAAAGGAGCCGAAGCGGAAATATATCATGCGGATGTTCCTGAATATTATTTACCGGACAAGAAAGATGTATATACAAAAATGGAAGCGCTGATCTGGCATTTCAAGATCATCATGGGTGAGATCGATATGCCGGCCGGTGAAGTTTATCATTCGGTGGAAGGAGCGAATGGAGAAGTAGGGTATTATTTGATCAGTGATGGAGGAAGAACGCCGTATCGTCTGCATTTCCGTCGTCCCTGCTTTATTTATTACCAGGCGTATGAAGAACTGACGAAAGGAGCGATGCTGAGTGATGCGATCATTGTGATGAGTAGCCTGAACCTGATCGCGGGGGAGATGGACGCGTAAAAAAATTAAAAATTTAAAATGTAAAATTCAAAATGTAAAAGTTAGTGTGCTGTCAATAGCGGGTTCCTTTTACATTTTATATTTTACATTCTGCATTTTACATTTTATATGACCTTTTCAGAACAGAAACTAAAAGAAGTAGAACAGATCATCGCCCGCTATCCGCAGGGAAAGCAGAAGAGTGCCTTGTTGCCGGTACTGCATTTGGCGCAACAGGAATTTGGCGGCTGGCTGGATGTACCGGTAATGGATTATGTCGCTTCTTTATTACAACTCGATCCTATCGAAGTGTATGAAGTCGCTACTTTCTACAGCATGTATAATATGAAACCTGTGGGCCGCTATATGTTTGAAGTGTGCCAGACAGGACCCTGTATGCTCAATGGAAGTGATGAGATCGTTCATTATATATACGAGAAGCTGGGCATCAAACCGGGCGAAACAACCAGCGATGGTTTATTTACCCTGAAAACAGTAGAATGCCTGGGTGCCTGTGGATATGCGCCGATGATGCAGATGGGAAAAACATACCGTGAACACCTGACCAAAGAAAAAGTAGATAGTATCATTGATGAATGCAGGCGCACGGCTGCTTCCAATAATTAATGAATCATGAAATACGTCCTGGTCATACTGTTATCATTTGTTGCTGCTGCTGCGCAAGCGCAGGATATTCAGCAGGTGATGACCACTATGAAGGAATTTCACCAGGCGATGATCAAAAAAAATACGGCGGTTCTTAAAAAAGGAACGGATGAGGCGTTGAGTTATGGCCACAGCAATGGATGGGTACAGAGCAAGGCTGATTTTATAAAAGATTTTGAAACAGGATTGATCAGTTATCAATCGATAACCGAAGACAGTCTTTCGTTTTCAATCAATGATAACATGGCTAATGTCAGGTTTGCCTCGGATGTGAATGCGACATTGCGCGGTGCTACCATTACGATCCATCTGAAAGTACTGGAAGTATGGGTGAGAAAGGGCAGCCGCTGGGTACTATTTGCCAGGCAGGCGGTGAAATAAGAAGTAAAAATTAAAAAGTAAAAAGTCAAAAGGGTACGCCGATATTTTGAATTTTTACTTTTGACTTTTGATTTTAAATGAAATGGGAAGAAAATTATTATTAGACAAGGCACATGTTGAGAACATCAGGCTTTATGATGTATATCGCCGGGAAGGCGGTTATCGTAGCGTGGAAAAAGCCCTGAAGACGATGGCGCCGGATGCTGTTACGGAAGAAGTAAAGAAAAGCGGTCTTCGCGGCCGTGGTGGTGCAGGTTTTCCTACCGGTATGAAATGGAGCTTTTTGGCCAAACCGGAAGGAGTGCCCCGTTATCTTGTCGTGAATGCGGATGAATCAGAACCCGGCACTTTCAAAGACAGGTACCTGATGGAATTTATCCCGCACCTGCTGATCGAAGGCATGATCGTTTCTTCCTTCGCATTGGGCAGTAAAGTTTCCTATATCTATATCCGCGGCGAATATGCCTGGATCGTTGACATACTGGAGCAGGCGATTGCAGAAGCAAAGAACAATGGCTGGTTGGGAAAAAATATCCTGGGTACCGGTTTTGACTGCGAGATCTATGTACATCGTGGCGCCGGCGCTTATATCTGCGGAGAAGAAACAGCATTGATCGAATCGCTGGAAGGAAAAAGAGGGAACCCGCGGATCAAACCTCCGTTTCCCGCGGTGAAAGGAGTATGGGATTGCCCGACAGTAGTGAACAATGTGGAGACCATTGCAGCAGTTGTTCCGATCATCAATGAAGGTGGTGAGGAATATGCGAAGATCGGTGTAGGTAAATCGACCGGCACTAAACTTATCTCGGCCTGTGGCAATATCAACAAGCCCGGCGTTTTCGAGATCGACATGACGATTTCAGTAGAAGATTTTATTTATAGTGATGAATATTGCGGTGGTATCGCCAAAGGAAAAAAACTAAAAGCCTGTATACCGGGCGGTTCTTCAGTGCCTATTCTTCCAGCGAATCTTTTATTAAAGACCGCCAAAGGCGATACGCGCATGATGAACTATGAAAGCCTGGCCGATGGAGGTTTTGCTACCGGTTCCATGATGGGATCGGGTGGTTTTATTGTATTGGATGAAGATCAGTGCGTGGTCAGGCATACCTATACGCTGGCGCGTTTCTATCGTCATGAGAGTTGCGGACAGTGTTCGCCTTGCAGGGAAGGAACGGGCTGGATGGAAAAGATACTATTGAGTATTGAAAAAGGAACGGGAAAAATGAGCGATATCGATCTGCTCTGGGATATACAACGAAAGATTGAAGGGAATACGATTTGTCCCCTGGGAGATGCAGCGGCCTGGCCGGTAGCAGCCGCGATCCGTCATTTCAGGGATGAATTTGAATGGCATGTGCTGAATCCGGTGGAGAGCCAGAGCAGGAATTATGGGTTGGCGCATTATGCGGATTCACTGACGGTGACAGCTTGATGAAGTCAAAAGTCAAAAGTAAAAATTCAAAAGGGGAGCAGTATGGAAGAAGGGGTAAGGGAGAGTTTTGAATTAAACGAGGACGCAAAGCCTTATAATATCAGGCACCGGTCCTATTACTTTTCGAAAGAGGTAATACTTTTTATAAAAAAATGCCGGTATGAAAGGATATATAGTTCTTTATTTGATCAATTGGTCAGAAGTGCAACTTCTATCGGTGCAAATCTCGTAGAAGGCAGAGCCGGTAGTTCAGCGAAAGACTGGAAGAATTTTTTAGTTATAGCTCTAAAGTTGGCAAATGAAACCAAATACTGGTTGTGTCTGATCAGGGACACTATGGAAATTGATAAAAAGAAAATAGAAGAGTTATTGAAAGAAGCAGAACAACTCTCAAATATCATTGCCCGGATTATTATAAATGCCGAAAAAAATGAATGATATTTTGAATTTTTAATTTTGACTTTTGATTTTATAAAATGTCTGAAGAAAAGAAACAACTATTTAAAGTAACCATCGATAACATCACGATCGAGGTGGAGCCGGGAACAACGATTCTCATGGCTGCCCGTAAGATCGGTGGTGATGTCACGCCTCCTGCGATGTGCTTTTACAGCAAATTGCAGGGTAGTGGCGGTAAGTGCCGTACCTGCCTGGTAGAAGTATCCAAGGGTTCTGAAAAAGATCCGCGCCCGATGCCGAAACTGGTTGCCAGTTGCCGTACTACTGTTATGGATGGCATGGAAGTAAAGAATATTACCAGCGATAAAGTAACAGAAGCAAGAGCCGGTGTGGTCGAATTCTTATTGATCAATCACCCGCTCGATTGCCCGATCTGCGATCAGGCAGGCGAATGTCATTTACAGGACCTCGGATATGATCATGGTAAAGCCGGTACCCGCTACGAATTCAAACGGCGGACATTTGAAAAAGAAGATATCGGTCCCTATATACAATTGCACATGACAAGATGCATTCTTTGTTATCGTTGCACGTATGTAGCCGACCAGTTGACGAATAGCAGGGTGCATGGTATCCTGGATCGCGGGGATCATGCGGAAATATCGACCTATATCTCCAAAGCGATCGATAATGATTTCAGTGGTAATATGATCGATGTATGCCCGGTAGGGGCGTTAACGGATAAAACATTCCGGTTCAAGAACAGGGTATGGTTCACCAAGCCTGTAGATGCACACCGCGATTGTCCTACCTGTGCGGGTAAAGTCACTTTGTGGAACCGGGGTGATGAGGTGTTGCGGGTAACAGCACGGAAAGATGAATTTGGTGAAGTGCAGAGCTATGATGGTAAGCCAGGATGGATCTGTAATACGTGCAGGTTCGATAAAAAGAAACTGGAAGACTGGGTCATTGAAGGGCCAACCAAAGTGGCGCGTCATTCGGTGATCTCGGCCAATAAATATATCAATGCGAAGAGGCCGCAGGAAACCATTGCAGAAGTAATGGGTGGACGTGAACCGAAATTGCTGATGGATATTCATGCAATCAGTGATGTGAACAAGCCTTCGGTCGATCTGAGCCAGGTACCGGGGGCGCCGACGGGAGCGACATATGAAAAGAAGACTATTGAAAATAAGAAATAAGAAACAGGGAAATAAGGAATGAGAAAGTAAATACAATTAGTTGGTCATTTTCTATTTTCTTATTTATAAAGACTGAATATGTTATTACTGAGTATAGATTGGTTTTTCATCATTGGCAAATTGTTGCTCATCGGGGGTGTTATCACCTTATCGATGCTGGTAGCGATGTATGCTACGTATGGAGAAAGAAAAGTGGCTGCTTTTTTACAGGACAGGATCGGTCCTAACAGGGCAGGTCCGTTTGGTCTTTTGCAACCGCTTGCCGATGGAGGTAAACTTTTTTTCAAAGAAGAGATCATCCCGCTTTTATCATCGAGGTTTTTATTTATTCTCGGTCCTTGTCTCGCGATGATCACCGCTTTGCTGACCAGTGCCGTTATTCCCTGGGGACCTTCATTGACCGTCAGGGGACGGGAAGTGCCTTTACAGATCGCTGATATCAATATCGGGATATTGTATGTGTTTGGTGTGGTGAGTTTAGGTGTATATGGAATCATGATCGGCGGCTGGGCTTCCAACAATAAATTCTCTTTGCTGGCTGCAATACGTGGGGCTTCGCAAATGGTATCTTACGAGTTGCCGATGGGACTGGCATTGATCGCGGTGCTGATGCTGGTAGGTGATCTGCGGATGAGCAGTATCCTGAATAATCAACTGGCGCATGGATGGCATATCATCTATCAGCCGATCGGTTTCCTTATCTTCTTTGTCTGTGCATTGGCGGAATGTAATCGTACACCATTTGACCTGGCAGAAGCGGAAAACGAACTGAACTTTGGATATCACCAGGAATATTCATCGATGAAACTGGGCTTCTACCTTTTTGCTGAATACATCAATATGTTCATCAGCGGGGTGGTCATGTCTACTTTATACTTTGGCGGATATGATATACCGTTTGTCAATGAAGCGGCCTGGGGTATTCCGGGCTGGTTATTATCATTGATCGGTTTCTCAGTGCTCATGATAAAGGCAACGATCTTCATCTTTGTATTCATGTGGATCCGGTGGACGATTCCCCGTTTCCGTTATGATCAGTTGATGAGACTGGGGTGGAAGACATTGATACCGCTGGCGCTATTGAATATGATATTGACAGCGGCAATAGTTTTGTGGTTAAAAAAATAGAATTCAAAATTAAAAATTCGAAAAACTGTATTGTCTTTATGACTGTTTTTTTAATTTTTAATTTTGACCTTTGAATTAAGAAATAGTAACTGCCAATAGAAATATATATTTGCGAAAATTATGCAACTAACACAGAGAGCAAAACAGGTTGATCGCCGTCCAATGACATGGCTGGAAAGGATCTACCTGTGGAATATTGGGAAGGGGATGCTCATTACATTAAGTCACTTCTTTAAAAGAAAAGCGACGATACAATATCCAGAGCAAAAAAGAACCTTCTCCAAAGTGTTCCGCGGTTTGCAGATACTGAACCGCGATGAAGAAGGACGTGAACGTTGCACAGCCTGCGGTCTTTGTGCCGTAGCCTGTCCTGCGGAAGCCATTACTATGGAAGCGGCGGAGCGTCAACCGGGAGAAGAACATTTATACAGGGAAGAAAAATATGCAGCCAAATACGAGATCAATATGCTGCGTTGCATTTTCTGTGGCTATTGTGAAGAAGCCTGTCCGAAAGATGCGATCTATCTTTCGCAGACATTTGCGCCTTCTAACTACGGAAGACAGGGATTTATTTATAAAAAACAGGACTTATTAATTCCCAATCCCATCGAAGACCCGGAAGGTTATAAAAAGGCAGTGGGAGAAAGGGAAGCGGCAAAGAGTTAGTGGGGCAGGATCGTTTTAAGGTTTAATGGTTTAAAAGTTTAAGGGTTACTAGAAAGATTGTAAATCGAAACAGCTAAGGCTAACAGCATTATTACATGAACATTACGCAAATACTATTCTGGTTGCTTTCTGTTATGGCGCTTTTTGGAGCAATGATGGTGATCACCAGCAAGAATCCCGTGTACAGTGTATTGTGGCTTATCCTCACTTTCTTCGCTATTTCCGGACATTATATATTACTGAATGCACAATTCCTCGCGATTGTGAACATCATCGTATATGCAGGAGCCATCATGGTATTATTCCTCTTTGTGATCATGCTCATGAACCTGAATAAAACAATGGAGCCGCAAAAGAACCGCTGGTTGAAATTTGCCGGCGCTATCGCGGGAGGAAGTTTATTGCTGGTGCTCATAGCAGCACTGCGCAATACAGAAGTAAAAGCCTTATCCGCCCAGGTCAACCAGGGTGATATCGGGCTGATCAAAAACCTGGGAAAAGAACTTTTCACAACATACGTAGTGCCTTTTGAAATAAGCAGTATTTTATTTCTAAGCGCTATGGTAGGAGCTGTGGTGATTGGGAAGAAGGAGTGATTTGGAAATGTGATGATTTGGAGATGTGATGATGACGCCCATTTCCAAATCAATTCATTTCCAAATTATCTCATTAACAAATTTCCAAATTGGATTTATTTATGCCGATAACGTATTACATATTCCTGTCTATCGCCTTATTCTGCATCGGAATCGCAGGGGTGCTGACACGCCGCAATGCGATCATCATCTTTATGTGCATAGAACTGATGCTGAATGCGGTGAATTTATTGCTGGTAGCTTTTTCGAAAATGCACCATGCAAAAGCAGGTGCGGTGGCCAATGCAGGAATAGACGGGCAGATCTTTGTTTTTTTCATCATGGTGGTGGCGGCAGCCGAGGTAAGCGTGGGATTGGCGATCATCGTTATGATGTACAGGAATATTCATTCAGTAGATGTGAACTTCCTGAACCGGTTGAAACATTAATAAGAAAATACGAAGTACTAAGTAATAAAGTATATAAGCAGTCTTAATTCTATATACTTCATACTACATACTTCACACCTGGATTATGCAGAACGTGTTACAAATAGGCTGGTTGATCCCTTTCTTCCCTTTGCTGGGATTCCTGATCAATGGATTGGGAAGAAAGCAGTTGTCCAAATCACTTATTGGCATCATTGGCAGCGGGATGATCCTGGCTTCCTTTGTATTGAGCGTATGGGTATTCATCCAGGTAAAAGGCGGCAATACATTCACCGCCGAATATTTTGATTTTATTTCGGTAGGATCGCTGCACATACCATTCGCCTTCCAGTTCGATCAGCTTTCTTCTATCTTTCTGTTGATCATTACCGGTGTCGGGTTTTTAATTCATGTCTATTCCACTTCTTACATGCATGAAGAAAAGACCGAACACTTCGGACGGTATTTCGCCTATCTCAACTTATTCGTATTCTCAATGCTCCTGCTCGTCATGGGAGCGAACTACGTTATTCTTTTTATCGGGTGGGAAGGTGTAGGACTTTGTTCTTACCTGCTCATCGGGTATTGGTTCAAGAATACGGAATACAACAAAGCAGCCAGCAAGGCTTTTATCATGAACCGGATCGGTGATCTTGCTTTTCTCATTGCCATCTTCTGGATCATTTCAAAAGTCGATACTGTTTCATTCGCGGCTGTATTCAGCCAGGTACAGAAATTCAGTACGGCTGATCTTACTGCGATCACGATGTTATTATTCATCGGTGCTACCGGTAAAAGTGCACAGATACCTTTATACACCTGGTTGCCAGATGCGATGGCAGGTCCCACGCCTGTTTCAGCACTCATCCACGCGGCTACAATGGTAACGGCCGGTATTTATATGATCGCGCGCAGCAATCTTCTCTATTCGCTTTCACCAATGACCATGACGGTGATTGCAATCATTGGCCTCGCCACTGCATTGCTTGCTGCTACGATCGCCTTAAAACAAAACGATATCAAAAAAGTGCTGGCCTATTCTACGGTCAGCCAGTTGGGATATATGTTCCTGGCGCTGGGAACCGGTTCTTATGTAGCCGCGGTATTCCACGTGATGACACACGCTTTCTTCAAAGCCTTATTATTCCTGGGTAGCGGTAGCGTTATTCATGCGATGGGTGGCGAACAGGATATCAGGAAAATGGGCGGCTTGAACAAATACATGAAGATCACCAATGCTACGTTCCTGATCGGTTGTTTGGCGATTGCCGGTATTCCCGGTCTTTCCGGTTTCTTTTCCAAAGATGAAATACTGGCGGGCGCATTTGGCAGCTCACCTGTATACTATATGATTGGTATCGGCACCGCATTGCTTACTGCATTTTATATGTTCCGGTTGTATGCGACTACCTTCCGCGGAACCTTCCGTGGCACACATGAGCAGGAGCATCATTTGCATGAGAGCCCGGCCGCGATCACGATTCCATTGATCATACTCGCGATCTTATCCATCATTGGCGGTTATGTAGGTATTCCTGAATTTATCGCCGAGGGTGCACACTCGTTGAAAGAATTCCTCGCGCCGGTCTTTGCTGGTTCTGCTGCTGTCATGGAAGCACACGAACTAAGTCATCAGACAGAATGGATGCTGACCGGTATTTCCACTGTATTGATCATCATCGTGGTTATCTATGCCTGGAGCAGGTACAGTAAGAAACCGGAACTGGAAGAAGCGACCGGTGCAGGCAAGGTGCTGGCGAATAAATGGTATGTCGATGAATTGTATAATAAGATCATTGTAAAGCCTCTTTATAAACTGGGAGAATTTTTCAATGATATTTTTGAAAAGCAGGTAGTTGATGGCATTGTGAATGGAATAGGAAAAGCCGTGAACTATGGTAGCCGTCAATTGCGCTTATTACAAAGCGGACAGGTAGGAAGTTATGTGCTGCTGATGGTATTGGGCATGCTGATCATTTTTGTAATACAGTTCTTTATAAGAAAATAACTATGTGAAACCTATGTTCCTATGTGTCTATGTGGTGAACCTACACCATTCAGCTTTTTTACCACATAGGCACATAGGAACATAGGTTTCACATAGAGGTAATACAGAAGAGAAGATTTATTGAAATTTAAACAAATAATTCCCTTTAGGGAAAGGCGCTTATGATCGCGGTCTTATTGATATTGGTTCCCTTGCTGACAGGATTGCTCACCTTCTTTTTCAAAGATGAAAAAGCAGCGCGTTCCTGGTCATTGTTTGCGGCCTTCGCTACACTATTGGTATCGTTGCTGGGATTGCTGGTCTTTAAAGATGCCAGCTACCTTACCTGCAATGTGGAATGGATGCAGGGACTGGGAAGCAGTTTCTATCTCAAACTCGATGGCCTGGGACAAATCCTTTGCCTGCTTACAGCCGTTGCTTACCCGCTCATCTTCTTATCTACCTGGAATACTTCTTACCGGAAAGCGCAAAACTTCTTTGCACTCATGCTGCTTACGCAGGCCGGTTTGATGGGTGTGTTCCTCGCGATGGATGCATTGGTATTCTACTTCTTCTGGGAACTGGCGCTGATCCCTGTTTACTTTCTTTGTTCGCAATGGGGCGGAGAAAAAAGGATCGCCGTTACCTTCAAATTCTTTGTCTATACATTCGTTGGCTCTTTATTGATGCTGGTGGGCATCCTCTATGTATACGGGCACACAGCCGATCATTCTTTTGCCATCGAATCATTTTATAAGGCGGGCTTTACCGGCAGCCAGCAAACCTGGTTATTCTGGCTATTCTTTATCGCTTTTGCGATCAAAATGCCCATCTTTCCTTTTCATACCTGGCAGCCCGATACCTATGAGCAATCGCCTACGGCTACTACTATGGTGCTGAGCGGGCTGATGGTAAAAATGGGTGTATTCGGATTGCTGCGCTGGTTATTGCCCCTGTTGCCTGATGCTTCTTATGTATGGGGAAATGTGGTATCCGGTATGGCGATTATCGGAATGATCTATGCGTCGCTCATCGCCATGAAGCAGGATGATATGAAAAGACTGGTCGCCTATTCCTCCATTGCACACATCGGGTTGATGTGCCTGGCGATCTTCTCTGTGAATTATATGGGCATGCAGGGTGTGATGATACAACTGTTCAGTCACGGTATCAATATCATCGGTATGTGGATCGTGGTAGAACTGATCGAAAGACAATTCGGTACCCGGAAAATGTCGCAGTTGGGTGGTATTGCGCAGCAGGCGCCGGCATTGGCGATCTTCTTTGTGATCATTGCGCTGGCGAATATCGCTTTACCATTGACCAATGCATTTGTAGGAGAATTTCTCATGTTTACCGGCATCTTCAATTCGCAGGTAACAGAATATCATATATTGTATACGGTGGGTTCGGGTGTTTGTATCATCCTGGCTGCCGTGTATACGCTCAACATGGTGCGCAAGGTATTGTATGGTGAAACAACAGCGGTTACGGCGCAGACAAACGATATCAGGCTTAACGAGAAGCTGGCGCTGGGGATCATTGTTGTGTTGATATTCTGGGCAGGTATTTATTCTGAACCATTTTTACATATTACTTCGGGGGTTTCCACGGATGTAACAGATGTTATTTTAAAAAAAGCAGAAATACTTCCGTTTTTAAGGAAGTAAAGTCAACGTATGAATGCATTAATACTATCGGCGGTCATGGGTGTGGTTATGATGTTCAGCGGAATAGGGCTGAAACGTAAAAGCGCTGTGCGTACCGTTGCTATAGCAGGACTGGTACTGTTACTGGCAGTTAATATCATGGAGTTCTATGGTATCAGCCTGGTACATATCAATACCGCCGGGTTCATGCAATTTGACAAATTCGCCCTGGCATTTACCAGTGTCATGTTCTTTGCTACCTTCCTGTACTTCCTCTTGTCATCAACTGATATGGAAAAGGTCGGTATCAACTATGCCGAATACTTCGCCCTGATATTTTTTATACTCAACGGAGTAGTACTGGCCGCTTCTTTCAAATCATTGCTTATCCTTTTCCTGGGAATAGAGATCATTTCCATCCCTCTTTACATACTTACCGGCAGCGATAAAAAGAACCTCAAAAGCAATGAAGCGGCATTGAAATACTTCCTGATGGGATCTTTCTCTACGGGTTTGATGCTTATGGGGATTACATTGGTCTATGGAGCCACCGGCACCTTCAATGTAGATGATATGCAATGGTCGGTATCGGCAGTGCCCATGGTATTGCCAATAGCCGGTATGTTGCTATTGCTTTTTTCGATGGCCTTTAAAGTATCGGCCGCGCCTTTTCATTTCTGGACGCCCGATGTATATGATGGAGCGCCAACGGTATTTACTTCGTTCATGGCAACGATCGTCAAGGCAGCTGTATTCGTAGCCTTTCTCCGCTTATTCGACCAAACCTTCGGCTCGCTCAACAGCCAGTGGAGCTTGTGGCTGGCGATTATTACGGCCGCGACTTTATTTGTAGGAAATATCACGGCAGTCTTTCAACAGAGTGTAAAAAGAATGCTGGCCTATTCCAGTATTGCACAGGCAGGGTTTATGCTCATGGCAATCTATGCTATGAATGGAGATGGAAAAGAAGGACTATTACTTTATACAACTGCGTACAGCCTGGCAACGATTGGCATCTTTGCCGTACTCAATAAATTCAGCGATCCGTCTTTTGATGGTTTCAATGGCCTGGCCAAACAGCAGCCTGTGATCGCCGCGGTGATGACCATCTTTCTTTTATCCCTGGCCGGTATACCGCTTACGGCAGGGTTTATGGCGAAATTCTATATGCTGAAAGCGGCATTGGCTACGGGTCATAATCTCTGGCTTGTCATCTTTGCAGTGCTCATGGCAGCCGTCAGTGTATATTACTATTTCAGGGTCATACAAGCTATGTACTTCAAAGAGGGCAATGCCAATATCGTGGTGCCAAAGGGATTCAGCTTTACGCTGGTGATCCTTGCAGCGCTGATCATCCTGTTGGGTATCTTCCCTAATGCGTTGCTTTACTGGTACTATTTCTAATCATTCATAATTATGAATTAGGAATTATGAATGATGATTGGCGGCTTTCAAAATACTTCCCTCTTCCTCCCATTTTTGTTTAATTTCGGGGATACCTCCAAGTATGAATTTCCTCGACGTTTTATCCCTGGCTTATCGTACGGTGCGCAGTAACAAATTGCGCACAGGATTAACGGTGGCTATCATTGCATTTGGCATCATGGCACTGGTAGGGATCATTACGGCGATCAAAGCCATGAACCAGAAATTCTCTGAAAGCTTTTCCACTATGGGCGCGAATGGATTTACGTTGCGGTACAAAGAAAGAAATATTCGTTTTGGCGGCGGCAACAGCGAGGATGAACTGAAGATCTCCAAAAAAGGACAACGCAGGCAAAAAACATCCAACCTGGGGAAAAGGATCACCAAAGATGAGGCGGAGCTTTTTTTAAAAAACTATCACTACCCTGCTACACTGGGTCTTTCCATTTTCGGGAACCGGAATAGCATCGTATCGAGGGCTGATAAAAAAACAAATCCGAATGTGACTTTACTGGGAGGCGATGAAAATTATTTATTGCTCAATGGATTTACACTGGAAGCCGGGCGCAACATGAATAATGCAGAAGTGCAGTCAGGCGGCAATGTATGTATACTCGGGTATGATGTGGCGGATAAATTATTCCGGGAAGGGCCTGAAAAAGCGGTGAACGGGCAGATCAATGTGAATAACATCCCTTACCGGGTATTGGGTGTGCTGGCAAGCCGTGGGTCTACGTTTGGGTTCAGCCGTGATAATCTTGTTTTAATAAGTTATAACAGTATGGAAAGGAATTTTCCATCAACCGCGTCTTATGTAATCGGTGTAATGACACAGGACCTGCGGCAGGTAAATGAAGCAATGGGTGAGGCACAGGCGGCTTTCAGGCCGATCCGTAAACTGACCACTACCGAGGAAGATAATTTCGCATTGGACCGTAGTGACAGTGTTGCCGAGAAAGCGATGAACAGTCTCGGTTTTCTTACCATTTCTGCAACCGTTATCGGGATTATCACGTTGATCGGCGCAGCTATCGGGCTCATGAACATCATGCTGGTATCTGTGTCGGAACGCACCAAAGAAGTAGGTCTTATCAAAGCGATCGGGGGAAAGAGTAAAATGGTCAGGCGCCAGTTTTTGCTGGAAGCTATCATCATCAGTATACTGGGGGCTTTATTTGGTATATTCCTTGGTGTACTGGTGGGGAATTTATTCTCCGTTGTATTGGGTACCGGCTTTGTGGTGCCGTGGAACTGGGTATTCGGAGGCATCATTATCTGCAGCCTGGTGGGCCTTATTGCGGGTTTATACCCGGCCTGGAAAGCAGGCAGGTTGAATCCTATCGAAGCGTTGCGGTACGAGTAAAAAAGGTCATAGAAAATTGTCATCAAATTATTTATATGGGAGTTGGTACTTTTAAAAAATTTCTTAACTTGAACCCCTCCTGCCGGTAAAAAGACTACCGGGCGGAATTTGTTTAATCTTTTTGATTCATTGTAATCTTTAAAGGCTCATTTAAAATTTAAAAACACTAAAAATTAAGATCATGGCTGAGACTAAACCAACTGCATCATCAGTTAAGGCTACCTCTGTTCAACCGAAGAAAAGCAGTAATGCCATTTCGTGGATTGCTCCGATTGTTTGTATTGTTGCCGGCTATTTAATATGGCGTTTTGTTTTAGGAGATCCTAAAGCGTTTGTCGGTGATGGTGAAGGCTGGTTCTGGCCCGAGTACAAGGGTGGTTTGAAGAATCCAAAAGACCAATTACACAAGATTTATGAAGGTGGTATCATCGTGCCTTTATTGATTGGTATGCTCCTGATGGTGATAGTGTTCTCTATCGAAAGATTTTTGACGATCAGGAAAGCGCTGGGAAATGGTTCCATCGCAGATTTTATCCGCAAAGTACAATATCACCTTGCTAACCGCAATGTGGATGCTGCCTTAAGCGAGTGCGACAAACAACGTGGCTCTGTTGCAAACGTTATGAAAGCAGGTCTTCGCCGTTACAAAGAAATGATCGGTGAAGCTGGTTTGGATACAGAACAAAAAGTATTGGCTATTCAAAAAGAAGTAGAAGAAGCAACAGCATTGGAATTGCCCATGCTTCAAAAGAACCTGGTGTTCCTTTCTACCATCGTATCCTGCGGTACCCTTGTGGCCCTGTTAGGTACGGTAATGGGTATGATCCGTTCCTTCTCCTCCCTGGGTGCAGGCGGTGGAGCTGGTGACGCATCCAGCCTTGCGGTAGGTATCTCTGAGGCCCTGTATAATACAGCCCTCGGTATCGGTACTTCGGCTTTGTCCCTGATCATGTACAACGTGTTCACAACTAAAATAGATTCAATCACTTACGGCATCGATGAATCTGGTTTTACCCTCACACAAAGTTTCGCTTCCATGTATAAATAATATGTGGGAATGTGTATGGAAAATCGAACTTAATTCATCTAATTATAAATTTTTGAGCAATGCCGAGTGTAAAAATGCCGAAAAAGAGTACGGATACGGATATGACCCCGTTTGTTGACGTGGCATTTCTGATCCTGTCCTTTTTCATGCTGGCAACAAAATTTAAGCCGCCGGAGCCCGTGCCGGTGACGACGCCGAATTCCGTTTCTTCCGACAAACTGAAAGAAAGCGATGCCATGTGGATCACGATCGATAAAGACAGCCGCGTTTTTTTTGGCCTCACTACCAAAAATGATAACAGCGTATTTACGGCCGTTGCACAGGGTATCAATACAACCAGGCAACTGGGTCTTTCTCCTGCCGATGTCAACAATCTTGCAAATACATTCAAGCTGGGCTCACCGGTTGGTGTTCCCTTATCCAGCCTGAAACAGCTCATGCAATACACGCCAAAGGACCAGGCCGGTGTTAAGCAGGCCGGTATTCCTGTCCTCGATTCTGCTACCAATGAACTGGTATCATGGGTCGCCGAAGCGAAAAATGCATTTGCCGGTAAAAAAGCACTGATCCTCATCAAAGGAGATGGACTTTCAAAATATCCAACCTTTGCAGGGGTCGTGGATGCGTTAAAAAGAAACGAGGAATTGAAGTACAACCTGATCACTTCCCCGGAAGAGGCGCCAGCAGGATCAGCCCTGCAGGCCATCCGCCTCAAGGAAGCGAGCGGGAATTAAATCAGTTCATAACAATACTTAAAACAATTAATCATGGCAAGTTTAGATACCGGTGGTGGCGATAGCGGCCACAAAAAAGGACCAGGGGTGAAGAAGGCCAAAAAGCTTTCTACCCGTGTGGACATGACGCCCATGGTGGATCTTGGATTCCTGCTGATCACCTTCTTCATCTTTACAACAACGATGAATACTCCGACTACTGTAAACCTGAATATGCCAAAGGATACAGATAAGGAGGATGAGCAGACCAAGACCAAACAATCAGGAGCCCTTACTGTCATGCTTGGAAAGGATGACAAAGTTTACTTCTATGAAGGTGAGCTGGCTCCCGATGGTTCCAACTTTCAGCAGACCACTTTCAAAGGTATCCGTGATGAGATCATCAAGAAAAAGAACGAAGTAATTGCTGCTTACCGTGGCGACCCGGCTTGTGAAGAAAAAGCCCGGAAAGATGGCAAGGATCCTAATGATTGTAAACAACAGGATTTCTTCGTGGTGATCAAACCCGATGCAGATGCTACCTATAAGAACGCTGTGGACATTCTCGATGAAATGACCATCAACGATGTAAAAAGGTATGCATTGCTGAAAATAGCGGATACAGAGCTGGCCCTGGTAAAAGCCACTGAAGGCTCAAAATGATCCTTTTTTTTATGGAATAAGGTGCTAAATGCATCTAATCTTAAACACAGTAAAAATGGAAGCTAACAAAATATTATCGGCGGATGTTCTGGACCTGGTTTTCGAACACAGGAACAAGGACTACGGTGCGTATGAGCTGCGTAAAACGTACAACAAACGCATCCTCCGGGCTTTGATTATCACCGGATCGGTAGCTTTACTGGCTTTATTAGGATCCCTGCTGGCCAGCCGGCTGGAATCCAGTAAAGATACCAAGCTGCAGGTCAAGGAGATAACACTGGAGGAAATTAAGCAAGAGGATAAAGTGGAACCTCCACCGCCTCCTCCGCCAAAGCCGCCAGATCCTCCCAAAATCGAAATGAAACAATTCACTCCTCCCAAGATCGTAAAGGATGAGGAAGTACAGGAACCCCCGCCACCACAGGAAGAGCTTAAAGAGGTGAAAATCGACGTTCAGAACCAGGAAGGTGTCAAAGATGAAGGTATCATTGCACCTGCCCAGATCGACGACGGTAAAGGGGTAGTGGAAGAGCAGAAAGAAGATCCCAACAAGATCTTCGAGAAAGTGGAAATCGAAGCATCTTTTAAAGGGGGAGAAAGCGCCTGGCGCAAATACCTGGAAAGAAACCTCAACCCGAATGCTCCTGTTGATAACGGTGCACCGGAAGGAACTTATACGGTATATGTGCAGTTCGTGGTAAGTAAAGATGGTAGCATCAGTGATGTAAAAGCGCTGACCAACCATGGTTACGGAATGGAAAAAGAAGCGGTAAAAGTTATCCAGAAAGGACCAGCCTGGGTGCCGGCAATTCAGAACGGACGCAGTGTGAACGCCTACCGGAAACAACCGATCACCTTCCGTGTGACTTCGGAATAAGAAAATAACAATGATTTTTTTTATAGCCCTGGACTTTGTGGTCCGGGGCTTTTTTTGTCTGAACCATGATTTAGGGGATTTATGGGATTATTGGAAAAGGAAGTTTATCGACCACAGGGAGATACTTCCCGGAAATCCTGATAATCCTCCCAAATCGTGGTTCAGACATTCCGTAATTTTGGCGATGCAACAACTTTCCGGATGGGACGACACGATCATAGCCCTGGCCACACCGCCGGGTATCGGTGCGATTGGTGTGATCAGGCTGAGTGGAAAAAAATCATTCGGGATCATCAATCAACTTTTTCCTTCCAAAGACATTGAGCAACAACCCACGCATACCCTTCATGTGGGCTATCTCAAACTGGAGGGTATAACGCTCGATGAGGTGGTGCTTTCCTTATACAAAGGTCCGCGTTCCTATACCGGCGAAGATGTCATCGAGATCAGTTGCCACGGATCGCCTTATATCCAGCAGCAGATCATGGCCGCCTGTATTGCCAAAGGCGCGCGGCTGGCGAAGCCGGGTGAATATACCCAGCGGGCATTTCTTCATGGCAAAATGGATCTGGCGCAGGCAGAATCGGTGGCTGATATCATTGCCAGCAATACCCAGGCTTCGCATAAAGCGGCACTGCATACCATGCGTGGCGGATTCTCATCGGAACTGAAAGAACTGCGGGAGCGGTTGATAAAATTTGCGGCGCTTATCGAACTCGAACTCGACTTCTCGCAGGAAGATGTGGAATTTGCAGACCGCACTGCTTTCTATGACCTCATCAGGCAACTCATGCAATCTACCCGTATGCTCATTCATTCTTTTCAACTTGGTAATGTTATCAGGAACGGTGTCAGCGTAGCGATCATTGGCCGTCACAATGCGGGTAAATCCACTTTGCTCAATGCCCTGCTCAATGAGAACAGGGCGATCGTCAGCGATATCCCCGGCACCACGCGCGATACCATTGAAGAGATCATCAACATACATGGCATACTCTTCCGGCTCATCGATACCGCCGGCATCCGCCAGCATACACAGGACATTATCGAGAGTGCGGGTATGGAACGCAGCCTGGAAAAAATGAAACAGGCGGAGCTGGTGCTGTTGCTGATCGATGTAAAAGAGGGAGAAGGAGGCATGGAAAAATGGAAGGAGGAATTGAATCTGCAAGGGATGAATCACCTGGTGGTCATCAACAAAATAGATGAAGACCCGGCTGCCCGTGATCAATTCCGCGATACGATGCATACTGTTTTTATCTCTGCCAAACAGGGTACGGGTATCGATACACTGAAGGATCGTATGGCGGAGGCAGTATTGAAAGGGAATATAGAAACAGAAAATACTATCGTCACCAATGCGCGGCATTATCATGCATTGAAGGAAGCGGAGAAGTCATTGGTCGATATTCAGGCAGGGTTGGATAATGGTTTACCTGGTGATTTGCTGGCGCTGGATATACGAAGGAGCTTGCATTATTTGGGAGAGATAACAGGAGAAGTGAATAATGAGGAGATGCTGGATTTTATTTTTTCGAAGTTTTGTATCGGGAAATGACCACGCCCCGTCAAATGCAACTTCTACGCAGTTTTCGCAGTGTTTCAACTATTTACATCCGGCTCTTTTCTGCCTTTCTTTGCCTTTAGTAGCCTTTTTCTTGCTACTATTTGGGATACTACTTTAAAAATGCGGGACTTCAGGATACAAGTTGGCGAAATTATGGTACACAATGATACAGTATGATACATAACGATACAATAACAGCCAGCGAAATAACCGAAGTAGTAACCAAAATTGGGAAGTAATGAGCTCGAATATCCAGGTAGAAAGGATTTGCCTGTATTGCAATTGCAAATTCATAGCCCGAACAACCAAGACAAAGTATTGTTCGCATAAATGCAATAGCCGTCACTATAAACAATTAGCCAAAGAAGAGAAGATCGCTGTTTCAAATATTCAATCCTCAGCTATGGGCCTCCTGAAAACCAAGGTTGATTTCCCGGAACTGTCGGGTAAGCCGTTTCTGACGATCAATGAATCCAGCGCCCTGCTCAATGTGTCTCCTGTTACTTTGAGGAGGTGGATCAAGGAAGGAATGATTCAGACACAGAGAATCGGTAAGAAGCATATTATCAAGCGAACTGATATTGATGAGATGTTGGCGAAGTAAGAAAGCAGAGGGGTTTTGGAATGGATTGAGGAAGCCTTGATTCAGTCATCGTATTTTGAAGTATTTGCGAAAATTTTTATCTTAAGTTTTGTAATAAGAGAGTTGGAGGCACTACAAACCAACATAAAAAAATCAAATAAATGGCAGACCAAAATTTTAATTCTGAAAATATTGACGATTACACGAGGTTCGATTTTAGAAACCTCGGGAACAATGAAATTGAAGTATCCGAACAACAATATCGTTCATTCCCTTTAAGTAATATTAGCCAGAAAGATGGATTTCTTCATATTGAAGTGTATTACGAAGTGTATATGTGGGATCATTGGATTAGAAATTATTCCATTAAGAAACTTGAGAAATCTTTCTTTAATGTGTTTAAAGATTTACAAATTGAAGGTGTCGATGATGTTAAGGCGGGTACTTTTGACGAAGAAGAAGATTACGTTTTAGTGACATGGCATTTAAAAATGCCATTAGTTGGACAGCAAAATGTAATTAAAACCACGATTTTAAAAAGTGTTGACATTATACTTTATAAGACGAGGCTGCAATTAGAGGAGAACAAGTCTCCAACCGGACTAAGAAAATATTTTGTAGTCAATGGAAATTCTTATACAATAGGAACGGGAATTTTTTGGGTTGTGCTTCCAATTATTTGTGGCTTCGCTTTTTTTCTTGGAACAATAAAATATGACGCAGAAAAAATTAACTTATCTGAACAAAAGAAGGAGTTGGAAGACACTGTCAAATCTCAAGAAAATACGATTAAATATATTCGACATAATTCTGATTCTGCGTTAAACATCTTAGGACACATGCCGTATAATGAAATGAAATTGGACACGCAGGCTTTCAGAAAAGTACAAACTACAATTGAAAATGCAGGCGCAGCTTTATATTTAAACAAATAA
Organism: uncultured Bacteroidota bacterium; assembly: GCA_946479615.1. The sequence continues at coordinate 28,124 of CAMLGR010000028.1, forward strand.
GTTTTTCGATTAATGTACTACTGCTAACATTGAGTTACAATCCATTTTAAACAAACTTTAATAGAATGCCTAAGACAAGAGAAGATAGAGTTAATACAGTTATGGGAGGCGGCGGGCATGTAGTTATTCTTGGAGCTGGAGCAAGTATTGCGGCGACACGACGCAACCCGCTTGAAAATGGAAAAGTTCTTCCTTCAATGGATAATTTTATTGAGGTTGTTGGACTTAAGGATATTACTGAAAAGATACCTGTAACACTTAAAGCCAAAAACTTTGAACAGTTATATAGCAATATGCATAGAGATAATCCCAAATCAAAAGAAATCCTTGAAATAGAAGAAAGGGTTCATGACTATTTCAGGGATATGCAATTGCCCGATGAGCCAACTATTTATGACTATTTGGTCTTGTCATTACGACCTAAAGATTTAATCGCAACTTTTAATTGGGATCCGTTTTTATATCAAGCGTTTGTAAGAAACGGCGAAAGAGCAAAAATGCCATTCCTTTCTTTTTTGCATGGGTGCGTCGCCATAGGTTATAGCACAGAAGATAAAAGATGTGGGCCAATCGGTTATCAGATGAGACATGACGGGGGTGTTTTTGAGCCAACCAAGCTATTATACCCTGTAGAACAAAAGAACTATACGGACGATGAATTTATTAGCACCGAATGGGAAAGAGTAAAGGCGTGGTTGAATTCCGACAGAACAAAGAGAGTAACTATTTTTGGTTACGGGGCACCAGCAACGGATGTGGAAGCTGTTAAACTATTGAATGAAGCATGGGGTACTTCAGATGATAGAAGTATGGAGCAGTTTGAAATTATTGATATTCGACCAGAAGAAGAAGTAAGAAACCAATGGGACACTTTTATTCATTCTCATCACTATGACTATGCGACGGACTACTTTGCATCTTCTTTAGCTGCAAATCCAAGAAGAACGAGTGAAAGTTATTTTCAGCATATTGAACCCTTAACACCTGATGAAGCATTTAGTGTATCAAATCCAGTTCCTAACAATTTTAAAACATTAAAAGAACTTTGGGACTGGCATCAGGAATTAGTTGATGCAGAAAAAAAGTGGGAAGTCGAAAACGGCGAACAATAGGACAACAGGCGACATAGGATTTTGATTCTGAATTCCTCTCAAAAACCAAGAGGCTTTTCCTCAGATAACCAATTATCAATCACACTGGTTAGGCCGGCTATGTTCCAAAGTAGATAGCACCGCTATTTTATCATCGTTTAAAACGATTTTAAACCGGTGTTTTTAAGTTTTAATAAGGCTTGCTGTATGAATGCCATATTTCTTAGAAAACGAAGAATTTTCGTGTTTAAACGTGTTTTATAAGCTACTGATTTCCAGCAAATAATCGAGAGCCTTTTTCTCTGATAACCAACTGCAAATCACGCTGTTTGACCGGGCGTAAACCAAAGTATTGCTAAACACTAAAACCCGAATGTTTGGATGATAATACTCCAATGCAAATCCTGCTTCAAAATCCCGGTATTTTTTAAGATAGAAAATGACGGGGTTACTAATTCTTATATAAAACCCGCAATTTAAGCGGGTGCTGTTGTGAGATTGGAAAATACTGAGGACGGTTACATAGAAATTAGTAACCAAAAACAGTAAAATCATACAAATCTATCTCAGGCAGCGAAGAGGCCAGTTATCAGAAGCAAACCAGCAAAAAGGAAAGGTTAGAAAAAACAGTTTGTATCTGCTATATGTAGATGGCAAGAAAAGAACCAATGAATTCCTGAAGCTGTATCTGTACGACAAACCCAAGCCCAATATTGAAAAAGAGCATAACAAAGAAACTATACTGCCCACCCGGTCGGTGAATATTATGAACATTTTGTTGAAAACTTCAGAAATAGATCTTTGTTCAGCAGGGCGGCGATCTCTAGATTTGACAAAATCTGTCAAAACAGATACGTTCAAAATGAACGATTTTGGCGACACCATAAGAAAGTTGAGAGAAGGCAAAGAATTGCCTTTGCGGACAGTTGCTGCATTTCTTGACATTGATCAGGCCATCTTGAGCAAAATTGAACGGGGACAACGTAAGCCGACAAGAGAACAGGTTGTAAAGCTGGCGGAGTACTTTAAAGTAAAAGAAAATGACTTACTTGTCGCATGGCTTAGCGATAAACTGGTTTATGAAGTGGGAGATGAAGACATAGCTTTGGAGGCCCTGCAAGTCGCAGAAGAAAAAGTAAAGTATATCACGAAAAACAAAGGGAAGAAATGATTTTAAAGAAGGCCACCATAGCAAATTTCAAGGGAATAAATGGGTCGGTAGCTGTCAACTTCGATATGTTTAATTGTATCGTTGGTCAAAATGATGCTGGTAAATCAAGGAGGAAGTAGATACTGATGAAATGGAAACCACCATCAAAACACAATTGGAATCCGTTTTACAAAAAGTAACTGATAAAATTAATGATGTTGTAAAATCGGGCGAACAGCTATGACCGGAAAAGATATTTGAATTAGAGATCAAATGGGAATGGATGCTCTCATGCTCAGTAAAATTGGACGTGGTGAGCATAATGCTAAATGAGTGCAGGTATCACATTTTAAGTGAACTTTTTTTATGTGTCTGAAGAGGATTTGATTTCGCTTTGGTCGGCTGGTAAAGTATATTATGTAAAGAGTGAAGCCTGTTGCATTGAAAGCATTGTCAGTTACAGAAGATGAAGTAAAGAAGACAAATCAAAAAAAGAAAGAAAGAAGTAAGTTATGCCAGAAGATTATAGCAAATTACCATGGAATTTTGAAGCGTTTCGAAGCTTTATATCATTTGAAGTGATGCAACAAGCTGCAAGCGTATTATGTCTTTATGATAAACAAGATTTTTTTGACAACAGTTACATCCTTGAAAAATTTGAAGAAGATTTATCAAAACGTACTGGTGTGGAATGGTTGCCCAAAAGAAATGTCGATTCAGATATTTTATTCAATACAGAAGGTAATTTATTTAGAAATAAGGCAAGGGTTTTTTCTTCATTTTATTTGATAGAACTTGAAAGCCTAATCAATAAGTCTCAATTGTTTATCACTCCTTTATGTAGAGCCCTTGGTACAGGCCGGCTTTCTAAAAAGGAATTTTATAATGACATAATTACAAGATTTTCATACCCTCATCCAGCGTATGAAGATAATTGGGATAAATGGCGTGAGTATGGTGTGACTATTAAGCCGTTTGTTTTCATGTTGGATATTCTCGTGCATCTCTATGAAATTGCTCCATTAGAGGCTTATTTCACAGTGTCGGAGTTCGCAGCATTTGCGCATCCCAATCCATTTTATTCAGCTGTAAATGAAATTGCAAAAGCAATCATCTCTTCACGTTCTACAGAGGAAAAGATAGTTAGAAAGAGATCGGATGAAGTTGATAGAAAGATTGGAGATTTATGTGGTTTCTTGTGCATGACAGGTTATAGCTACTACTATGGTAATAAAATATATCTCAACTTCATAGACGTTCATCCATCTGAAAAAGTCTATTTCTATGAAAAGAGGGGAGAGGTTAACATTAAAATACAAATTCAAAACCTAATTATAAATGGCAAAGAATGACGAAAGAATAAAAGCTTACCAAGAAAGCAGCCAGTTTAAAGTAGAATCATCTGTTTTCTTAGATTTCAATCACACCTTAAACAAGGCGCTGTCCTATGTACTTAGTAAAGTGCCAGTTGTGTTATTTGGCCCTCCAGGTACTGGTAAAACTTATATTATAGAAAAAATAAAAAGCGTTTTAGCGGAACAACATAAGCTTGGAAAATTCGAATTAGTTCAATTTCATAAGAAGTTTAGTTACGAAGATTTTATAGAGGGGTTTGCTCCAAATGATTCGGGAGTTCTTTCGAAAAAGGATGGGATTTTCAAATCCTTTTGTAAAGGGATTATTGAAAATGACCCCATGATAAACCTTTTTGTTATAGACGAACTGAATAGAGCTGAATTGAGTACGACATTAGGTGAAGTACTTTATTTGCTTGAAGAACGAGAAGTACGTAGGGCGAAGACAAGCCACTTTGGCGAGGAATTTTTTATTCCAACGAGTGTTTCACTTCTCGGTACAATGAATACAGCTGACAGAAATATTTCAAGTATAGATTTTGCAATTCGCAGACGTTTTCGGTTTATACCGCTTTTCCCAGATTATGGTGTTTTAAAAGAAGTTTTGCTACTGAAGGGGTGGAATAAATCTGAACTTTCGATTGATATTGATTCTTATTGTAAAGCTGCTGACCGTATTAATATTCGCATCTCTGCTAATCCTATTATGGGGAGACATATGCAATTAGGGCATATGATGTTTGTCCCAAACGCAGATGATTCAATAATTACCAGAGAACAACTTCTTGAGCAGTTTATTTATGTTATACTACCGCAATTGGAAGCGTATTGCGGTTTTGGTAATGAGAAATTAATTAATGAAATAATTGGAGGTAATATCACTTATAAATATCTAAACAATATGCATATCGTCTACAGTGATATTGAATCAGCAATAAGTGACATAGCAAATTCCAAAGAAGATGGAGCAAAGTAGAAAGACTATTGTACTATCATTAGACCAGTATTTGAGGATTGACGACCTTGTCGATGAAGCCAATCCGGAAATGGGAGTGTCTAAAATAATTCATGAATTTGAATATTATTTATCAAAACATTTTTACCAATTCGGAACGAAACCTTATTCTATTGAATATTTGCCCGGAGTGGGCTATATCCTTCGGGCATCACCATTGATCGGAAAAATATCAACGTCTAATTTTGATTTATTGCTTAATCCTAAGTTTAAGGAGTTGTCTTTCGGTAAATGTTTGGCATTAGCACAAAGCACAAATTCATCAATGCTTAACATTGCTTCCAGCGAGTTTACTCAAAGTTTAATTTCAAATAAATACGAGTATTCAACTTTTGACTACTTAGGCTTTGGTTTAATTGATTCTGTTAACGCCATTGTTAATAATGGATTGGCGAGAACATTCAAAGATGTCATTGGTGATTCTGTTAAATTGAGAGGGACAATAGCCCTGATAGAATCTATTTCCTCAGGAAATGGCTTATTTAAGCCATTCATAAACGATATCGATCCTGACTATAGCATTTACCCTAATCGATTAATAAAAACTGCGTTAAATATTCTTCTAACATCAACGAAAAATACTGATCTAAAAAATGCTGCGAATATATATGTCAGTCATTTTAAGGAAGTAACTATGCTTGGTAAAAAAGAAGTTGAAATGTCTATTGGTAATTACTTATTTAACTTGCCACGTATAGATTATGAAAAAGCAATGCTTTTTGCGACTTCAATTATTGAGGGAGGTATGATAGATAGTGAAGGTAAATCAATAGGTCTGCCTTCAATTACAATGGACCTTGATAAAATATTTGAACATTATGTTTCAAATACTATAAAAAAGATGCTTGGGAAAGATAGGTTTGAGGTTCATTTACAATCGGCTTTTGACCACAACTCGATTCCGCTTTTGAATAATAAAAAAATAATACCGGATATACTAATTTCTGACAAACGGTTTAATCGTAGCTATATAATTGATACGAAAAACAAGTATTCTGAACTTTCTGATTCAGGTACAATTAGTATCAACAATTCTGACATATTTCAGATTTCATATTACTGTAATACTCTAAAGACATACAGTGCTATTCTTTTATTCCCATCAATAAAACCCAAAATACAGTTTCCTGTCCGAGGTTCCGAAAGCGAATCAAGTTTTAAAGATAAATGCGACCAGGGTTTTAAGAAATTATTGGATTTTCAATGCTTTAAAATATTTGACACTAATCCTATTTCTCTGATAGTGTATCACATTGATTTAGGCGGTAGTTTGTTTGACACGGAAAAATCTATTGCTTCATTCTGTCAATTAATATCTTATCTATCACAAAAATGAAAAATAAATTAAATACAATTTCTCTTTTTTCCGGGTGTGGAGGATTAGATATGGGTTTTGAGGCAGCAAACTTTTCTGTCAAGTTTATGGCAGACATTTTAAAAGAGGCTGCTGAAACATTAAGACATAATTACCCTAAAACATTTGTTTATGGCCCGCCATCTAATAGTGGTGACATTTCAGAATTGGATGCTGATTTCATCCTTTCTAATACTGGGATAAAGCAAGGTGGTGTGGATATGATGATAGGAGGGCCACCTTGTCAGCCCTTTAGCGTTGCTGCCGCGCAGAGATTTTTGAAAACTGACGACAGGTTTAAAAGGAGAGGTTTTGAATGCGACGATAAAGGGATGTTAATATTTGAGTATCTAAGACTTATCAAAGAACTAAAACCCAAAGCCTTTCTTATTGAGAATGTGCCTGGCATTATCAAGATTGATGAAGGCAAGACAATTCAAAATCTGAAATTGGTATTTGAGGATTTGGGATATAAAGTTAAAATAACAATTGTGGATGCGGCTGATTACGGAGTTCCTCAAAATAGAAAAAGAGCCATAATTGTTGGTAATTCATTAGGGGTTGAATATGTCTTTCCTGCCGGCATGTTTATGCTTTCGCCTCTTAATGAAACTAAGTATCATACAGTTGCTCAGGCATTAGTTAACATCCATTCTTCCATACCAAATCATCTAACAAGAGATCATTCAAAGGAATCTATTTCTCGTTATCGTAAGCTTAAAATTGGTGATCGTGACCATTTGGGTAGAGTTGATAGATTGGATCCAGGCCTACCGAGTAAAACTGTTATTGCAGGCGGTTCAAAGGGTGGAGGCCGGTCTCATCTACACCCTTTCTTGGCAAGAACATTATCAGTCAGAGAATCAGCCAGACTTCAAACATTTCCAGACTCGTACATCTTTTGTGGAAATATATCAAGGCAATTTACTCAGGTTGGCAATGCGGTTCCGCCACTCTTAGCTGAAGTTTTAGCAAGGAGTATAGGTGAGCAAATATTCAATATAAAATACTCAAAAAATCTAACTCATTTAATTGATTATTTGCCTTATGACTATGCCTTTGATCTACTTCTTGAACAGTCGATGAATTCCCGAGAGTATGTTTTGTATGATGATATTCACAAATGGATAATGAAAGATAAAAAAATCAAAAAACAAAAAAGGCACTCAAAAGCTGTAACTTAAATCACATAGCGACATTTGACAAGAATTATTCTTAAATATCAATCATTGACCCGCTCTTTTGTGAACTTATGCATCGGAAAAAGGTTAGACGAAGCGGCCTAAAAAGAAGATTGGTTGGCGGGAAAATAATCACAGTTAATCTTCGTATAAATAAAAGTGTGATATAATATGATTCTTACTCCAAATTTTTTCGTCCTTACATCTGAAGGTAAGTCTGTTTTACCGGATTCTATTTGCAAGAATATTGCTCGGAACCAAATGGAAGAAGTAGTACTATATCTTGATGCCAATGTTTGTTTAGACGTTTTAAATTATTTCGATGATAAGAATTTGGAAGATGATAAGATTGTTAACGTGGAAGCCCTCCTTCTTTTTAGTCAACTGAATAAAATAAGTATAGTTCCGAAATTTGGAGCTATGGAACTGAGCTATAACCGATCTTCACAGATGCTTGATGTAAACAAATATCAAGAGATGATTAACAAAGTAATATTCGCGTTTGATAGGCCTTTTGATAGATCAGTTAAACTTAATACGCTGAAATATTCTTATACCGTTGATGTTAATGAAATGGATATTCTTTCTTTTAAAGCATCTTACCCTTTATTACTTATAAGTTATGTCACTCTTTTGAAGCTGTTCATAGTTTGTAGAGAGAATAATCCCAGTGAAAATAATATTCGACAGAATTTAAAACGATTTTGTGACTGGTGCGATCATGAACTTAATACTTCGATGGCTTCTGAGATTTTGCTTGCAATAAAAATAGTTAGTGGAACTTCTGAATTTAAAAAAATGATTGCCTTAGATAAGAGATCGGCTACTCTGGATGATATATTGAAACCTATCTGGGGGACGGCCTGGGATTTCTTTCATATGAGGATGTTGCATTTTTCGCCAATCAGCTCTGAGCTAACGTATAAAACTTATTTTATTACACAGGATAAAGTTTTTTTTTCGTTATTTGAGTTTTGCAATCTTGCAGGGGCAATTACTTTTGATAACATACCTTCCAGTTCTTTTTTGAACAATGAATTAAAAATTCAATATAAAAATGATCGGTCTTTTTATATTATCAGGGATATTATAGAAGATTTTGTTGTTAGGCGATCGATAAAACAAACCAAGAATAAACAATTTAATATCGAGAGTTTAGTTGATATAAAGAAAGAATTGGAATATTGTATTAATGGATTGGTGTAACCTGGGATACAGATTTGTCGTTGTTTTTGCATAAAAGCGAGAGAGAATACTGGGGGTCGGGGTTAAATGAAATAGGCCACAGAGGTACGGGTAAATCCGTGCACCCGTGGCAAGAAAAGCAATAACATGACTCCTGTTCTCTGTTGTATATTTAGGGTAATAGAAAATTACGGGTAGGGAGGCGCTTGCTGAAAACAAATCAGGGTAAGTATAACTACATTGCATATGAACACCCAGGAACAGATCAAAAAATATATTACCAGTCAGCCGGAACCAAAACGCACCGATATGCAGGCGTTACACCGCCTCATTCAGCAGATAAAACCGGCGGGCAAATTATGGTTCCTGGATGGTAAGAACAGTGAAAACAAAACCGTCTCCAATCCTAATATAGGATATGGATCTTACACCATAAAATATGCTGATGGAAAAACCAGGGAATTCTATCAAATTGGTCTCAGTGCCAACACAACCGGCATCTCTGTCTATATCCTTGGTCTTGACGATAAGAAATACCTGGCGCAGGCCTATGGAAAAAAACTCGGCAAGGCGAGCGTGACCGGGTATTGCATTAAGTTCAAAACACTGAAAGATATACATATCGATATACTGGCAGCAGCCATACGATATGGGTTTGAAGCATCGAATTGACTAAACGACAAAGAAAGAATGGATCAAAGGAAAGCACAAGTCTATAGCATATTTTGGTAAGTACTTCGATTATTTTTCTGATATGAGCTTCTTTTCGTGTATTTTTAATTGATGGTGATTTTTCATTTGGAGTATATGCCGGCCGCATAGGTGGCTGTAAGAAACTGCAAATTGCAATTAATGAATCTGAAGAATAAGATATTAGTGATAACCTTGATTACGCTGGCATTGGTTATAATTGATATGATGCTTAGCCCTATTCCCCAGGATCAATCTTATCATAATTTTGCAGATCAGCGGACTTATTTATCAATACCCAATTTCAGTAATGTAATCACAAATATCTCATTTGTGATTATTGGAATAATAGGATTGGGAATGCTAAAAAGATCAAGCGCTGGAACAGCAGTCAATATAATTTATTCAGTCATATTTGCTGGAATTTTTCTTACCGGGTTGGGATCGGCATATTATCATTATAATCCAGACAATAATACGCTTGTATTTGATCGCATCCCAATGACGCTGGTTTTTATGGCCTTTTTATCTGCAACAGTTTCCGAATGGATTGACCTTAGGGCAGGAATACTGTTATTGATACCCCTTTTGGGATTAGGTATTCTTTCTGTTTTGTGGTGGCATCATACAGAGTTAAATGCGGCAGGAGATCTGAGAGTTTATGCATTTGTACAATTTTATCCTATGATAGCTATACCTGTAATTTTTTTCCTTTTTAGATCCTCTGCAAATAATGCGGGATTGCATTTTCTGATTTGGGTTATAGTATGGTATCTGATTGCGAAAATTGCTGAATCATTTGACAAGCAGATTTATTCAATGACCAGGTTTATAAGCGGACATTCAGTTAAACATATAGCGGCCACAATAGCTACCTGGTATATTTTAAAATTTTTCAGGAAGCGACATGTTCAAATTGGCTAATCTGGGGTATAGTCGATTGATGTTGCTATGAAAAAGATACAGGAAAATGAAAGCATTGAAATGGAGATTCGCTTCGAAAAA
>CAMLGR010000029.1 GCA_946479615.1 uncultured Bacteroidota bacterium
TCGAAAAGATCGAAACCTTACGTGCCAACCCTGCCCTGCGTACTGAAATGGGTCGCAAGGGACGTCAATGGATCACTGATAATTTTGAAATAACGAGAATGACGGAAGAATATATCCGTTTATACGATAAAGTATTGAATAAGGAATCAGTCGTGAATGAACATGCTAAACTGGTTCAACCCGCCTGATAAGCGGTAATCCACCCAAAAACTAACATTATGTGCGGAATTTTAGGTTGTGTCAATTTTAAGTTTGATCCCAAATCACTGGATTCGATCCGTCATCGCGGACCCGATGGCTATGGATCCAAACAATTTTCTGTCAATGGGAATGAAGTGACCCTGGCTCACAGAAGGCTATCGATCGTGGATGTAAGTGAGAACGGCACTCAACCCATGTATTCCGGCGATGGCGTTTCCTGTATTACGTTCAATGGGGAGATCTATAACCATGAAGCGTTGAAGCCATCGATCAAAGAGGCCAATTTCCGCGGGCATTCCGATACGGAAACGATCATCAACTATTTTAATGAACATGACATCCTTCAGCATTTAAAAGATCTGAATGGTATTTTCGGTTTTGCGATACTGGACCAGAAAAAGAATATCCTTTCCATTGCCAGGGACCGGTTTGGGGTAAAACCGTTGTACTATTATTTTGAAAATAATCAACTCATCTTTTCTTCGGAGATACGTCCCTTCAAATACTATATAGACATGGTATATGACAAGGAAAACATCGTAGAAGGAATGAAGATGCGTTATGTTGGTGCACCCGATACGATCTATAAAAAGATAAAGAAAGTAGAACCCGGGCAGGTACTTAGTTTCGATCTGAACAAGCCTCAGATCGTAATGAAAGGACATTATTACACCGAAAGTAAAAAAACGGGTACCCGCAAACAGGAACTGGGCTCACTGGTTAAAGAATACGGGGTATTATTTGAACAGGCGGTAGAGAGACAACTGATGTCGGATGTGGAACTGGGTGTATTACTCAGTGGCGGTATCGATTCGGCGCTGGTAGCAGCGGTGGCTAAGAATAAGTCCGTAAAACCGATCAAAACATTTACAGTAGGATTTGCCGAAGGCTTATTTAAATCGGATGAGATCGAAAATGCAAAGATCACGGCTGATACGCTGGGTCTTGAAAATATTCATACCCGTGTCACCTTCAGTGATTTTATCGGTGATCTGAAAAAGATCGTGGATATCGTGGAAGAGCCGATTGCGACTAATTCGATCATACCGATGTACTCGTTATCGAAACTGGTATCTGAGCATGTAAAAGTTGTATTGAGCGGACAGGGCGCGGATGAGCCTTTGTATGGATACAGGAAATATAAAGGGTTGATCTTTTTACAACCTATTCAAAATAATTCATTGTTGCGCCAGGGTTTAAAAGTCAGTGGCGCAGGAAGATTAAAGAAAGAAGATATCAGGAGATTTTATGGAGCAGCGATGGAAAAGGATATGTTCACCTCCTACCGTGAGTTTAACAGCATTACTTCGCAGCCGGAGATGGAAGAGTTGATCCGTCAGAATGATCAATCGGATGTGAGCACGATCATCCGGAAAAAGGATGAACTGTTCCGCAGCAAATGGAAACAAAGAATGCCATCTGACAAGGCAATAGTATCTTTCCCTTACCTGGATCTGCGCACCTCGCTGGCCGATGATCTGCTGATGTATTCAGACAAGCTGATGATGAATTTCGGGGTCGAGTGCCGGGTACCGATCCTGGACAATGACCTGGTAGAATTCATGGAAGCGATCCATCACTCGTATAAATTAAGCTTTTCGAAAGGCAAGATCATTCATAAGGAATTTGCCGCGCAGTACCTGCCTTCTTCAATCATCAACCGTAAAAAAATAGGGTTTGCCACACCCGCTTCGAAATGGTATGACACCTATAAAGAAGAAGTGGAAACAATTATCTGTGAAAGCAAGGAGATAAAAGAGCTTTTCAATGTCGATAATGTCCGTACATTATTGAATGATCACAGTAAAAATCAAACGCGTGAGAAGCAAATACTGGTCTTATTGTCTATTGCACTATTAAATAAAAAGTAAAAAGCATAGCCTGCGGCATTTAGTTAACAATGAAAATGCCATACTCTGAATTTGTGGATAAGAAGAAAATTTATTTACATAAATCAATTCGGTTAATTTCTAATATATCACTCCGGAAAAAAATTTTTTAACTTATCAATAGTCATGCTGAAGTATAGCGCCAGTGATTTGTACAGGTATACCGGGAAAAAAGGCTTCGTAAGTTTTTTAAAAACTTTTGTTAAAGAACCCGGCTATCGTTACATATTTTTCTACAGGAATGCACGTGCTTTTCATAAAATTCCCGTGATAAATATCATGGCGAAATTATTTCTTCGCCGCTGCAGCCATCGGTTTTTGATACAGATCCCCCAGGAAACAAATATTGGTGAAGGTTTTTATATTGGTCATTTCGGAACGATCATTATTAACGGCCAGGCCGTGATCGGGAAAAACTGTAACCTCTCTGCCGGCGTTACAATTGGACAGGCAAATCGCGGAAAGTCAATGGGGGTACCGGTTCTGGGCGATTCGGTATGGATCGGCGTAAACGCTATGATCGTTGGAAAAGTAGTAATTGGCAATGATGTACTGATTGCTCCCGGCGCTTATGTGAATGTAGATGTGCCGGATCATTCGATTGTGATGGGAAATCCTGCGGTGATAAAACCGCGTGAAAATGCGACAGAAGGTTACATAGATAATAAAGTATAATTGACGTTACAATTTCATGATAAAACTGTGCACACATATTTCGAATGAAATATTTTTAATAAAAATTTTCGATACAAATGCATCATAACATTTGTTGCAGAATGTTGATAAAAACATTGTGTTAAAAAGTTTTTAACAATTCACATTTAACTTCATTATTCACATACTTGGGTTATTGATTTCGGACAATTTCTATTGGCATTGTTATTGAAAATGCTGCCGAAACAATATTTTATGAACTCCAAGTACAATTTGTTCTACAAAACGATGATTGCATTTATAGTAAGTGCGGTCTTTTTTACCGGTTGCAAACACGATGCCGCAGATGCGGAGTTTACATCTGTTAATAACACAACCGAATCAACCACCACTTCCACCGATGCCACCACATCAGCGCTTGCATCAAGCAGTTTAATCCTTGATGCAAATTTTGATGGAAGTCCTTTTACAGGATTTACATTAAGCAATAATCAATTCTGTTGTAATTATTCTATTACACAGGTTGCTTCACCTGATGGCGGATCCGGCAAATCGCTTAAATATGATTTGCGTAAAACTGATGCTACTGTTTCCGGCTCTAAAAGAGCTGAGATCCAGTTAGCAGGTACTGATGCTCCTGAAACTTCAGAGCGTTGGTATGGCGTACGTTACTGGCTGGAAAAATATGATGCAGACAATGGAGCAGAAAGCATCCTGCAATGGCACGACCAGGATGGAACCACCCCTCCCTTATCTATCCAGGTGCAGGGCGGACATCTGCGTATCATGCAATCATTTACCAGCGGTAATATCCCTACAGATCTTGGCGCTACCGTTCTCAAAAAATGGATCAACATTGTTATCCACGTAAAATGGAGCAACAGTACAAATGGTTTACTCGAAGTATGGAGAGACGGAACCAAGATGGTAAGCAAAACAAATGTAAGAACGAACAGCAAAGGCGGAAGCTACCTGAAACTCGGTATCAATAAATGGACCTGGTATGAAGGAAGTTCCAGCACTACGCAACGTATCTTCTACATTGACAACTTCAAGTATGGTAATGAAAAAGCTTCTTTCGATGCAGTAAATCCTGCTACTACTACAAGTGGTGGTAGCGGCGGCGGTGGTACAACCACTCCTCCTGTTACTCCTCCTGCCGGTAATCAAAACCCGGTAGTAAGTGCAGGATCTGCTCAAACGATCACATTGCCAACTTCTACTGTTACATTGAAAGGAACGGCTTCCGATCCTGATGGTACTATCGCTTCTTATATATGGACCAAAGTAGCAGGAAATGGTGGCAGGATCACTTCAGCTACTTCTTCTACTACAAGTGTTACAGGATTGACAGCGGGTTCTTATACATTTAACCTGAAAGTAACCGATAATAAAGGCGCTACTGCCAACAGCAACGTAATCGTTACTGTAAATGGTACAACTTCAGGCGGCGGTTCAGGTACAAGAGCTAACCTGATGCTGGATGCAAACTTCGATGGTAGCAATCCCTTCACAGGATTTAGCCTGAATGGTCAGCAATATTGCTGTAACTATTCCATCACCCAGGTAAATTCGCCTGATGGCGCTGCAGGTAAAGTATTGAAATATGATCTGCGCAAGACTGATGCTACTGTATCAGGCTCTAAAAGAGCTGAAATAGAATTGTCAGGCAACGGCACTCCTGAAACTTCAGAGCGTTGGTATGGCCTGCGTTACTGGCTGGAAAAATATGATGCAGACAATGGTCCTGAATCCATTATCCAATGGCATGACCAGGATGGAACAACTCCTCCGTTGTCATTACAGATAGCAAGCGGCCGTATGCGTATCATGCAATCATTTACCAGTGGCAATATCCCTACAGACATCGGCGCTACAGTTACCGGCAAATGGATCAGCATCGTTATCCACGTAAAATGGACAACCAGCACAACCGGTGTACTCGAAGTATGGAGAGATGGCACCAAAGTCGTAAGCAAGGTAAATGTGAAGACAAACAGCCGTGGCGGAAGCTACCTGAAACTTGGTATCAACAAATGGAGCTGGTATGAAGGAAGCTCAAGCTCAACTCAAAGAATATTCTATATCGACAATTTCCGTATGGGTAATGAGAAGGCTACTTATAATGATGTAGCGCCTTAAGTCGCATTAAAATTTCTAACCATCCGTTTTCGCCCTGGATTATAGTAGATCTACTATAGTTCAGGGCTTAACGGCTTTAAACAACCGTTCGGCTTTATCTCTCTATCCCCCTGAATAGCAGCTAACTGACTGATTCCTTAAGATTTAGTCTTCAAAATATTATAATAAGTCGCCTTTTATTACTTTTTTTGCAACCAATAATTAATCTGTATGCCTAAGCGGAAAATAGCTTTCCTCATCCATGGCCTTGTTGTGGGTGGTGCGGAAAAGTTCTTCATCAACGTAGTTAATTCTTACTACAAAGACGGGTATGACCCCGTGGTAATCTTACTCAGCGATTTCAATCCGCTTCGTCACGAGTTTCTTCCCGGCGTTAACAGCATGGTGATTACGCGTAAAAGCAAGTATGATTTTTCTGTAAGCTCCCGTATAAAGAAAACATTAGAAGAGAATAAGATCGAAAAGGTATTCGTCGTAGGTACTTTCTCTTTCTTCCTGATGAAACTTTCTTTCCTGTTCAGGAACAAGATGCAGTTCATGCTGTCGATCCATTCCACGATACCAAAATCATCCAGGGATTTTTTTCTGAACTTGATCTACCTGCGTTTTGTTTCCAAACATGATAAAGTACTGTTCATCTGCAAAGCGCAACAGGATTATTTTGGTAAAAAATATTATTTCAAACCGAAGCAGTCACTGATCGTTTACAACGGTATCGACACCTCCTATTTCGTACCTGCCAGTCAATCACCCGAATTGCAGGCGGCTACTGAAAAGGTAAAACAGGAATGTGGTATTCCTGCCGAACGTAAGGTTGTGACCCTGGTAGCGCGCTTGTTTGCAGAAAAGGGACACCAGGATGCTATTTCGGCAATTAAGATCTTACGCGAAAAGCTTCATTGCGATGCCTGCCTGGTATTGGTCGGTTCCGGCGATGAAGCATATACGCAATTATTACATGACCATACTGCGGCTGAAGGTGTGAAAGACTATGTGCATTTTGTAGGCCACAGGGCCGATGTAAGACCCTATATCTGCGCCTCGGATGTGGTGACACTGACTTCTCACACCGAGACATTCTCACTGGCGACATTGGAAGCAATGTCCTGCGGCGTTCCCTGTTCGCTGACCAATATCGGTGGCGCTGCAGAAATGATCAATGAGAATACCGGCACACTCAGCGAAGCGCGTAACCCCGCTTCCATTGCACAATCATGGTACGAGATCATCCGGAAAAAATATGATCCTGCTTACCTGCACGATTTTGTGAAATCGAATTTCTCCTTGCCAAAAATGCTGAAGGAATATAAAGAGATCATTTTAGAAGAAAAACAGGCTGATCCTGATAACCAGAAAAAATCAGTTCCTGTACTGGTCAACTAATCGTTTATGGGTCTTTGGAAAAAATATTCGGATAAACTGTACCTGAAACAATGGAGCATTGGCTTTGCCCATTGCGATATCGCCGATGTGATCAGGCAAAAAAGAACTGATCTCCCGATCGATTGGTTATCGCCTGAAAGCAATAAATTCTCATTTGCCGATCCTTTCATGTTCAAGGCTTCCGACGGCCAGGTGCACGTGTTGTATGAAAGCGTGAGCACAGTAGGCCTCGATGGAAAGATCACCCTGATGACCATCGATCAGCAGGCAAAACCTGCTTTTGAAAAAACATTACTGGAAACAGAAGCGCATCTTTCCTATCCATTCGTGTTCCAGGAAAACGGGAAGACCTATGTGTTCCCGGAAAATGCGTTCAGTGGTTCTTTATTCTGTTATGAATTTGACGAAGCAACTAAAACACTGGTCAATAAAAAAGAGATCATTAATCAACCCGTTGTAGATGGGACCATCGTAAAATCAGCCGGCAAATACTGGTTGTTTTGTACGATGGTAGGCGAACAAAGAAACAGTCACCTGCATATTTTTTATGCCGACCAGTTAACCGGGCCTTATACCGCGCATTCTGCCAATGCAGTAAAAGTGGATCTGAACAGTGCAAGACCAGCCGGCAGGATCATAGAAGTGGATGGTGTGTTGTACCGCCCTTCGCAGAATTGCACCAGTTATTATGGAGAATCGATCACGATCAATAAGATAACAACGTTAACCACTACTCAATTCAAAGAAGAAGAGTACTTCCATATCCTCGCTAAAAAAACCGACCTGTTCAATTATGGCATCCATACTATCAATCACACCGGGAATATCGTGGTAGTGGATGGCCAGAAAAAGTATTTTCAGCCGGTACAACAACTGTATCGCAAACTGAAAAACCTGTTTAACTAAAGCATTTTTCGAATTATTATATGAGGTCGCCGTTTGAACAAATATTATTTGTAGGTCCGCATCACAAGAATCATCGTGGTGGTATTGGCGCTGTGCTGGAAATCTATTCCCGGCATATTGCGCCGTTTAACTATATACCTACTCTTTCTTACAGGAACCAGTTTTACGAACTATTCTTCTTTGCGGGATCGGTATTTAAATTGTTCTGGACCTTATTGACGAACAGGAAGATCAAACTGGTGCATATTCATGGTGCGAAAGATGGCAGTATTGCCAGGAAATCGGTGATCTGTTTTGTCGCTAAAAAGATCTTCCGTAAAAAAATCGTTTTTCATATTCATGCTGGTGCTTTTAATGAACGTTACCTGCAGGGAAGTAAACTATATCGTTCGCTTTGCCGTTTCCTGGTTAATAATTCCGAAGCGATCGTTGTGTTATCCAATCGCTGGGATGATTTCTTCCGGGAAAATTTCAAGGTCAAAAAGATCGTTGTTATCCGCAACCCGGTAGAGCAACGCATCGATAGCATTCTTGCAAAAGGTCGTAATGGATTTACCAATTTCCTTTTCCTGGGTCGTATTGCCGATCATAAAGGGATCTTCGACCTGGTCAACCTTATCAGCAACGAACAGGAAACCTGGCGCGGCAAGTGCAAACTTTTCGCTGGCGGTAACCATGAAGTAGAACGTTTCAAGAAAGCGATAGAAGATAATAAGATCAGTGATATCGTTGAATACATTGGCTGGACGCAGGATAAGGAAAAAGACAGTTATTTCAGGGCCTGTGATTATTTTATCCTGCCCACTTACGAAGAAGCGATGCCTATGACCATGCTGGAAGCATTCAGTTATGGCAAACCGGTTATTTCAACACCGGTGGGAAGCATACCTGAAATTCTTGAACACAATTATAACGGCCTCATGTTTGAACCCGGCGATATGCCGGTATTGAAGGGCCTGATCACCGAAGTGATCAACAATCCATCCTTGACTGACCGCCTTGGAAAGAATGCGTTGCTGAAAGCAACTGAATTCTATCCTTCAGCTATTAAAAAAGAACTCGAAAAGCTATACGCGGAAATTCTCTGATATGACCAGTAAATTGAAATGGTATTACAGCAGGCTTAGCGCCATGAACCCTGGCGAACTGATCTTTCGTGGAAAACAGATTGGTCAGCGCATGAGCGAACAAATCTTTCCGGGCATCCCGGAATATGATGATGCTGTGATCAATAAAGCCAGGCTGACGTTTAATTTCGACACTACCGTTGATGAAAAAGCGTTTACCATTTTTGGTAAATCCTTCTCATTTACAGAGCCGATCGATTTTCATAAAGATATTTTTTCCGGCAAAAGCTACCCGCTGCAATTCGCCAAGACCATCGATATGCGCACCGATAAATATGGCAGCGCTAAGGCCGTATGGGAAGTGAACAGGCTGGAATTTCTTATTCCTTTATTGATCAATTACAAGAAAACAGGCGACCAAAATAAACTCGACTTGTTTGTTTCGATATTGACAGGCTGGGAGGAACAGAATCCTTATATGAAGGGGATCAACTGGTACAGCAATATCGAAGTGAATATCCGCCTGATCAACTGGTACTGGTGCTGGTTATTGCTCGAAGGTGATGCTGCCTGGGAAGCTGAAGAAAAATATGCAGAGTTCAGGGCCAATACCTGGTTACCGTTGATTTATAAGCATTGCCATTACAGCGCAAAGAATCCATCATTTTTCTCATCGGCCAATAATCACCTGATAGCCGAATACACAGGTTTGTTCCTGGCAACTACGCTCTGGCAGTTCAAGGAATCACAAAGATGGATGAACAAAGCAAAAGCCGGGCTGGAAAGAGAGATCCAGTTGCAACATACAGCCAACGGTGTTAACCGGGAAGAAGCAGCGGCCTATATACAATTCATTACTGATTTTTTCCTGGTGGCTTATGTAGCCGCACAGCATCATGGCATACCTTTCTCCAGGCAATATGAAGAAAAACTAATTGCGATCTGTTCGTATATCAATAATTTCCTTGACAGCAAAGGCAATACGCCCCGTTATGGTGACGATGATGATGGCCGTGTTATATTGCCGGATGCGAACATGAAAACGAATAATTTCATTTCCATCCTGAACAGCAGTGCTGTGTTGTTTAACCAGCCGTCATTTAAAAGAACGAATGCCAACTGGGATGTAAAATCACAGTTACTGACAACGCATATCAACGGAAAAGATACCTGGGAGAAATTACCAGCACCCGGCCAGGAGGTTCATTCGGTTTTTTATAAAGAAGAAGGACATTTTATCATCAGGAAGAATACAAAAGCCGGTAAGGAAATTTATTGTCATTTCGATGCGGCCCCACTGGGTTATCTTTCCATAGCAGCGCATGGTCATGCGGATGCATTATCATTTGTACTGCACGTGGATGGGTGTCCTTTCCTGGTAGATCCGGGCACTTACGCGTATCATACGCATAGTGATTGGAGAAAATATTTCACCAGCACACTCGCACACAATACTATCACAATCGACAAGGCCGACCAGGCACTTCTTGCCGGCCCTACTCTTTGGCTGAATCATTTCCATTGTAAAGTACTGGATGCGACAAGCACACCTGAGAAAGATTCGGTAACCGCCGAGCATGATGGATATACCAACAGGGGCGTTACACATATCCGCACACTGGAATTTGACAAGACAAGCGATACGTTCGAACTGTATGATACACTGGAAGGCGGGCAAGGCGCACACGTGGTTGATATGCCTTTTCACCTGCATCCTTCGGTCACAGCGACAGCTGTTACAGCCAATAAATGGCTGTTACGACATAGCGGCACCAGTGCAGTAGTAGAAATCAGCTTTGATGCTTCCTTCTCCGTTTCAGCGATACAGGCTACAGATGACAGCAAATTGGGCTGGTACTCCGAAACATTTATGAAGAAGGAAAAATCAACAACGCTGCTGGCGAACCGTTCTTATACGGAAGAGACCATCATATTGAATACAACCATTAAAATATTGAATTCTTAGTACCCAAAACAACTCAAAAAAAGAAAACGATGAACATCAGCATTTTCGGTTTAGGATATGTAGGCTGCGTGAGCCTTGGATGCCTGGCTCGTAACGGGCATAAAGTAACAGGCGTGGATGTAAGCCAGACAAAGGTGGATCAGATCAATAAAGGTCTGGCCACGATCATTGAAAAAGATATCGATCGTATTATTTCAGAAGAACATGCCAAAGGCATGATCACAGCGACTACTGATTTTAAAAAGGCGATCCTCGGCACCGATCTTTCCATTATTGCCGTGGGTACCCCTTCGAGCAATACCGGTCACCTGAATCTTAATTTCATTTTCAAAGTGGCAGAGAACTTTGGCCAGGTATTGAAAGACAAAAATGAGTTTCACATTATCGCTATACGTTCCACTGTACTGCCCGGCACTTCTGAAAAATTTGCCAGCATTGTAGAACAATTCTCCGGCAAGAAAAAGAATGTAGACTTTGCAATGGTTTCCAATCCTGAATTTTTACGGGAAGGAACTGCGGTATATGACTATGATCATCCCCCGGTGACATTGCTGGGATCAGAACATCCGGCTGCAGCAGAGAAAGTAGCAGCTATCTATCGTCATTTACCTGCAGAAGTCGTTATCACCGATGTAAAAGTAGCCGAGCTGATGAAGTATGTAAACAATACCTTCCACGCGTTAAAAGTATCGTTTGCCAATGAAATAGGAAATATCTGTTCTGCCCTGCAGATCGATTCACATAAAGTGATGGAGATTTTCTGCAAGGATAAAGAATTGAACATCTCTCCTTATTATTTCAAACCCGGTTTTGCCTATGGTGGTTCCTGCTTACCAAAAGACCTGAAAGGATTGCAAACACTGGCGCATGACCTGTATGTAAAAACGCCATTGATCGAAAGCATCGATAAAACAAACCAGTTGCAGGTGAGCCGTGCCGTGGAACTGATCCAGGAAACAGGCAAGCGCAAACTCGGATTCCTGGGACTTAGCTTTAAAGCCGGCACAGATGATCTCCGTAATTCACCTGCTGTTTCATTGATTGAAACATTGTTAGGCAAAGGCTATGAAATTGCCATTTATGACAAGAATGTGCATTTATCAAAGCTGACAGGTACCAATAAAGAATATATCGATACGCATATTCCGCACCTGTCGCGCCTGATGAAACCGACGATCAAGGAATTGTTTGAAGGTTCAGAGCTGATCATCGTTAATAATAAAGAACAGGAATATATCGATACGCTGACGAATATGGAAACAGGCCATCCTGTGATCGATATGGTGCGTCTGCCGGAGATAGTTCGCAAGAAGAAAAACTACAAAGGAATCAACTGGTAAAAACAACTGCATGTTCGAAGGAAAACACATATTGATCATTGTTGAGAACCTGCCCTTACCATTTGACCGGAGAGTATGGCAGGAAGCGAATACATTGAAGGAAAATGGCGCAGAAGTGTCGATCATCTGCCCCAGGATGAAAGGATATACCAAATCGTACGAATGCATCAATGGCATCCATATTTACCGTCACCCGCTTCCTCACGAAGCAAGAGGCGGTCTCGGGTATCTCTGGGAATATACCGCCGCGTTGTTCTGGGAGTTTATCCTTAGCTGGAAGATCTATTTCAAAAAGCGTTTTCATGTGATCCAGGGTTGCAACCCTCCTGACCTGATCTTTTTGGTAGCGTTGTGGTTCAAGTTGTTTGGAGTAAAGTATGTATTTGACCACCACGATATCAATCCTGAATTGTATATCGCGAAGTATAATAAGAAAGGAATGTTTTACCGTTTCCTGAAATGGGTAGAGCGCCTGACATTCATGACCGCGAATTACAGTATGGCGACCAATGAAAGTTACCGGGAGATTGCCCTGACCCGTGGGAAGATGCCACCTGAAAAAGTAACAGTAGTAAGAAGCGGCCCCAAGCTCGACAGGCTTCGCCTGACAGCAGGAAATGAAAAGTATAAAAAAGGCCGTAAATACCTGATTGGTTATGTAGGCGTGATCGGTGAACAGGAAGGCATCGACCTGTTACTGGAATCGGCGGCACATATTGTAAAACAACGCCAGGATGTACAATTCGCCATCGTAGGCGGAGGTACGGATGTAGAGAAACTGAAACAGGTGTCTGCCAGTATGGGGCTTGCTGAATATGTGGATTTTTATGGCCGTGTGGATGATGAAACCATGGTGGATGTATTGAATACTGCCGATGTGTGTGTGAATCCAGACAAGCCTACAGAGATGAATAATCTCTCCACCATGAACAAGATCATGGAATATATGGCCCTGAAAAAGCCAATTGTACAGTATGATCTGAAAGAAGGTAAAGTATCGGCCCGCGAGGCTTCTTTATATGCATTGAATAATGATACCGCGGATTTCGGCAATAAGATTATGTGGTTGCTCGATAACTGCGAAGAAAGAAGAAGAATGGGTGATTACGGGTATAACCGTGTTGTCAATGAACTATCATGGGATCATGAAAAAGACAAACTGATCTCTGTTTATAAAAAAGTCCTTAAAGCATAATTTATATGAACCAACGATTAACAACATTACTCCGGGCCAGCTTTGTATTCCTGGATTTAGTGGTTCTGAACCTCGTCATTGTGATCTGTCGTTATGTTTTCAGTAAACATATCTCGGCAGAAAGCGAAGTACAGTATTCCTACCTGTGGTTCTTTTCCAATGTGGCTTGGATGGCCGCGAGTTTGGGAACAGGCATTTACCAGGATAAGTACATTTATTCGTTTGAGAAATTCTCGCGACAGACCATGTCGGCTTTCGTGTATTTTCTCGGCGTGGAAATGTTGTATTTGTTCTTCAGCAAGGGGGCAGATATCTCCCGCTTATACCTGGTGAGTATTCTTACTTCATTTGCGATCTGCCTGCTGATCAACCGGTTTCTGCACCTGGCATTATATAATTTCTTTCAAAGCAAGAATCATATTGTCAGGAAGGTAATGATCATTGGATACAATGAAAGAGCCAAGAAACTGGCTGAATACCTTGAACAGGAACCCGTAAAAACCGAGATCGTTGGTTATTGCGAGGATATTGAAAATGTGACCGAGTTGTCAAACTACCCGATCATCAGTGGTTTTGATGATGTGATCGAAACCTCGAAACAGTATAAAGTAACAGAGATCTTTTCAACCATTGCTCCTGAACAGAAATCAGGTATTTATAAAATGATGAGCCAGGCTGACCAGGCTTGCATCCGTTTCCGTATTATACCGGATCTGAATCATTTTGTACGTAAACCTGTACATATAGATTACCTGAATGATATGCCTGTTCTTTCCCTGCGTAAAGAGCCCCTGGATGATGTGGGCAACCGTATCAAGAAACGCCTGTTCGATATCGTGG
Organism: uncultured Bacteroidota bacterium; assembly: GCA_946479615.1. The sequence continues at coordinate 13,584 of CAMLGR010000029.1, forward strand.
TGAGTTCCCTGGTGATCATCCTGCTGTTATCCTGGCTGGTTCCTATTATTGCTTTATTGATATGGATCGATTCACGCGGCCCTATCTTCTTTGTACAGCAACGCAGTGGCAAAGGTGGCGCACCATTCAACTGTATCAAGTTCCGCAGCATGAAGGTGAACCGTGACGCCAATCAGAAACAGGCTACCAAAGGTGATGCGCGTATTACAAGACTGGGAAGGTTCCTGCGCAAATCAAGCCTGGATGAAATGCCACAGTTCTTCAATGTGTTTATGAGTGATATGAGCATCGTAGGACCAAGACCGCACATGACAAAGCATACAGACGATTATTCCAAAATGCTGAATCATTATATGATCCGCCACTTCCTGAAACCTGGCATCAACGGCTGGGCGCAGATCCATGGCTTCCGCGGCGAGATCAAGTACATGGAGGATATCAATAACCGTGTGGAATATGACCTGTGGTACCTGGAAAACTGGAGCCTGTGGCTCGATACACGTATCATGGCTATGACTGGTTTTAATATGGCCAAAGGCGAGAAAAACGCTTATTGATCCTTCGTCCTGTTTGTTTCTTCGTTCTCTTTCTTCTTCTTATCCATCTTCCTTTCTGATACCAACCATTTTATTATCTGAAGTAATGTGAAACTATGTTTCACCTGGCCTGATATACACTATACCGCGCATTATAGTAAGAACCACGGGGATTATTCTTCGTGGTTTTTTAATATAATAAGAAAATTACATGAACGTTTTGTATTTTTCGGGCTGCTATAAATGAATTGGATGCGAAATATTGCTGTACTTACTTTTTTCCTGCTTTCTTCTTTTCTTATCCGTGCCCAAACTGCACCCTTGCTTCCGCTTGTCAGGACGATCAGTTATAAATTGGGCGATACTTACATAAAGATCAAAGTATATCAATATGGCGAATCGAAAGATCTCTTTTTTATCAACCTGCATGATGATGAGGAAACAGCGGTGGCCGGCGCAAAAAAAGTACTGGAAGTTAATGGGGGCACTTTGATCAGGCTGGAAAACCTGAAGCAGCGTAATATGCGTTTCAAGCTCAATGGAAACTATTTTGCATTCGATCCCAACCGGATATTCTCCCGGACCGGCATCATTCAAACCCTGCGGACATTTGGGCCTATTACCAATAAGGCGATCGATGAACTGGGAAAATTTGCCGATCGTATACTTGAATTGCTGCCTCCCCCACCTACCTGCGTAATAGCCCTGCACAATAACTTCGATGGGAAATTTTCCATTACCAGTTACGAACCGGGAGAAGAAAGAGAAAGAGATGCAAAGACTGTTTACCTGAAGCCCAAGCAAGACCCGGACGATCTTTTTCTTACCACCGACAGTGCTTTTTTCTCCTTCCTGATCAAAGAAAAATACAATGCCGTTTTACAAAATAATACAACCGCTTTCAGAGACGGGTCATTAAGTGTGTATTGCGGGGAAAGGAATATTTGTTACCTGAATTGTGAGACCGAACATGGCAAGATGAAAAAATACAGTGAAATGATAACGGTGGCTACGCGCTTTATTAAAAAACAAACACCGGAACGTAAAATCAATCTCGCAACTAATTCCGTTGCCGTTACTACTCTTTATAACTACCAGTTTCTTTCAACTATTGATACTATGTCATTACCTGTTTCTTGTGATATTTATTTTGGAGAAAAGAAAATAGGTACAATCAGCCTTAAAGCAGACAACCCAGGGACGGGCAAAAAAATACAGGTAGCCAAATCATTTCTTCTTTACGATAATATGGATTTCTATTATTATCCTGCTGCGGCAAATAATGTTGCGAAAGTGGATATGCGGATCGATCCTACACGTCCGAAAAAATTATATGAACCCGCCAGAGCGGTTATTCCTGTTAAAGTAATGCGTTGATTATTTCTCTGTAAGAATAACAAACTCTTGTTCCAGCCCAGGCGATTGCTGGTAAAGCTTATCGATCAGGTCCTTCCCCCACAAAGCATAGTAATAGCTGATATTCTCCTTACGCTCCTGTAAACCATTACCGGGAAATAGTTGATTTTTAATAGTAGCGATCTGTCTTTGCTGGTCGCTGAATTTCCGTTTCTCTGCCCGCAGCATTTTCTTTTCGAGCTCCTGCAGGCGATACAGGGTTTTTAATTTAAGTGCATCCACATGCTGTGTAAGTGTGCTATCTACAGCGGCTGCCTGCTTTTTCAGGTGACCGTATAATGATTCGAGATCTTTCAATGCACCATTCAGTTTAGTAGAATTACTGCTTTCTTTGATCACCAGCCGGTTTAATAATTCCTGTTCCGGTAAGAAAAACTCTTCTATGGTAAACCCGAGCTTGCTGATCTTTTCCTGCCATTTTTTCTCCAGTATGAGAAAGGAATTTCGTAAAATCAATACGGGAAATGGAGTTTTGTAATATTCAAATAGCCCTTTCAATTGCAGCCAATAGGCAATTTCTCCACCACCTCCAATAAAAGCGATATTGGGTAAAATGGTTTCCTGGTAAAGCCCGCGCAGGATTACATTGGGGCTAAACCGTTCAGGATGATCTTCCAATTCTTTCAGTAATTCTTCCCGGGTAAATTTCAATTCAGTATTAATCACCCGCCATGTATCACCAATTTTCTCTATTCTTTCCCTTATATCATCTTTAAGATAAAACAGGTTGATCTCTCTTGGATTGGCCTGCACTTTATAGCCGGCTTCGTGAAGCTGGTTCACCGTTTTTTCTACAACACCTGATGCTGACTGGTGAAGCAAATCATCTTCAAATACTTTTTCCAGTTGACTTTTCAGTATACCGTCATCCGGCAGTAATACGATCAATCCATATTCACCGAGTAAGGCATTTATAAAATGAAAAGTGGCGGTTTGCAAGTCCGCTCCTTCTTTGTATGAATCTTTAATCAACCGGATGATCTCTTTACCATGAGGCAATACGCCTAATTGTCCCTCCATGAGTGAAATGAGCTTGGTCACTTCCTTATCGAGCTTCATCCGTCCGACTGCTCCTGTTTGTTTGGTCTTCCATACCAATTTTTGCCCGCCCAGTTGAATATGATTCAATTCGGCAAGATCGGCATCTTCGGAGCCAATATAAAATACGGGAACAAATTTGTAAGCAGGCAATGATTGCTGTAATTGTTCCGCCAGGCGGATCGTGTGCAGGATCTTGTATATAAAATACAAGGGCCCGGTAAAGATATTATTCTGGTGAGCTGTAGTGATCGTAAATGTATCCGGGGAACGAAGATTGTCTATATTCTGCTGCAGCTTGCTGCTGCGATCGACGCCCGCATATTGCTTTTCCAAATGTGAAACCAGTACCTGCCGGTTAGTATTGAATTGTCTCCTGGCATCGATGGCCTGCTGAATACCGGTCATCGATGGCGGATTGGCAAAGAAGGATTTCATTGCGGGTGACTGATCAATATAATCCAGCACCGTTTTGGTAAAATAGCCTGTTTGCCGGTAAGGCAACCTGTTTGCAGTACAATCCATATTATAAACGCCCAAAATACTCCATCAATCAAACATATTGAAATCCGGGCTGTGATTTAACGTTACTTTACCTGGTAAGCGATAACGGATTTGTTCCAGAATGTGGGTACAAAGATGATCTTCTTTTTTGCATCGATTCCAATATCCGCTGTGTTACCTTTTTCTGCTCTTGTATCTTTCAATAATTCCTTGCTGCCATCTGCATTGACATACCAGATAGCGCCTGCCCAGCAGGATACAATAAAATCATTCCCCTGGATATTTTCAATACCATCTGTTCCACCTTCCATACCGTCGGCGATCTTCGTGATTGATTTATCGGCATTCATTTTATAAATACCACCGGCATCGAGCAGGTAAAAATCATTTCCCCTCATCAAAACACCATTAGGGCCCTGAAGGTTCGGGACATATACTTCTGTTACATCATCTTTTACCCGGAATATTTTTTTGTTCTTTGAATCGGATACATATATGGCGCCGTCGCTGCCTATACTTACATCATTCAATCCATCGGCACCGGTCACGGCAATCTTCCTCTCGATTTTTCCTGCCGCTATATCGATCACAACAATATCGGACAGATCAGCCACATATAATTTGCCTTTGTAAAGCCCCATTCCCTTAGGAGCGTTGAGACCTTTTACCCATTCCACTACAATTCCTTTCCCATCGGCGTTCATTTTTCCTACAGAACCGGCTCCATCTTTTCCCCAGGGATCCGTGCCATCAATATTGGTTACATACAGGGTATTGTTGCCATCGAATAAAACAGATTCAGGCACTTTAAATACTGAATCGGTTTGCCAGAGTTTCACCAGCTCATGTTTTTGAGCCGATACAAACAGAGTAGAGCAGGCGGCAAGCAGGGCCAGAACGAAAATTCTGAAAAAGGAATTTTTCATGTTGTAATTTTTGAAGGTTATTGCAAATATACTAACCCGGAGGTAATGGCTGCCGAAAGCCAATTCCCGGGCCTGAACCCGGCAATTTAATACAAACAGCATACAGCGAAGTTTAATAACAGCCGGTGTTTGATATTGATCCGAAAGGGATTATTTTTTCCCTGTAGAAAACCAGTTTTGCCCGGCTAAAACCAGGAAATGACAGCAATCAACATTATTCCTGTCATGAGTTTTTTTATTTAAATTTGGTAACACACGTTAGTCTTTATGGAGCAATATGGAAAAATACTCCTGGTAGCCATCCCTGCCTTTCTCTTCCTGGTTTTATTGGAGAAATGGTATGGCTGGTATAAAAAGAAAGATACGATCCGGAACATGGATATGATCTCCAGTCTTAGTTCCGGTGTAACCAATGTTACCAAAGATGTATTGGGATTAAGTCTTGCTATCGTCACCTATCCCTGGCTGGTGAAACACCTGGCCCTGGTCCATGTTCAGAATTCGATCTTTGTCTATATCGTTGCCTTTTTTGCACTGGACCTGGCGGGCTATTGGGTGCACCGGATCCAGCATATAGTGAATTTTTTCTGGAACGGTCATATCGTTCATCATAGCAGCGAAGAATTTAATCTGGCCTGTGCACTTCGTCAAAGCATTTCTTCGATTGTAAAAATATTTATCGTTTTCTTATTACCTGCTGCATTGCTTGGTGTACCGGGACAGGTGATCGGTGTCGTAGCACCCCTGCATTTGTTCGCCCAATTCTGGTATCATACCCGGCATATCAATAAAATGGGTTTCCTGGAAAAGATCATCGTCACCCCTTCACATCACCGGGTGCATCATGCGATCAACCCGGAGTATATCGATAAGAATTATGGGCAGATCTTTATTTTCTGGGATAAATTATTTGGTTCTTACCAGGAAGAATTGCCCGATGTACCACCTGTTTATGGTATCACGCGGCCCGTTCGTACCTGGAACCCGATCAGGATCAATTTTCAGCATGCCTGGTTATTATGTAAAGATGCCTGGAAAACAAAAAGCTGGAAAGACAAATTCCGTATCTGGTTCATGCCCACCGGCTGGCGGCCTGCTGATGTATTGGAACATTCCCCGGTCTATAAAATAGAAGATGTCAATAATTTTGAAAAATATGATACCAAAGCGTCACTTGGCCTGCATATCTGGAGCTGGGTGCAAATGCTGATGATCCTTGCGATGATCAGTTATCTTTTTGGGAATATCGCGCCGATCAATAAACTGGATACTACTTATATCTATATATATGGCGGTTTTGCTTTTTTAAGCATTTATGCGTTTACAGAATTGATGGACAGAAATCCTTATGCGATCATCTGGGAAGCCGCCAGGAGCATTTGGGGTATTGGCATTATTTACCAGCAGGGTGATTGGTTTGGCGCTTCCCTGCTGATTCCCGGCATTCAGTATATTCTTACAGGCTACTTCATTCTTTCCCTGCTTATTACCGTTTATTTTGTTATCCGGCACTACCGCGAAGATCAGCAGCAGTTGCTTCTGGCGTGATGCGGTGTTATTGGTGTTAAATTTTAGATTTTAGATGCGAAAATCCTATGTGAAACCTATGTGTCCTATGTGCCTATGTGGTAAAAAGCTATTTTATTGAAGGTTACAAATAGTAGAATGGCGTAGTCTCACCACATAGGCACATAGGACACATAGGTTTCACTTAGAGTATATTTGCCATCTAACACCCAAACCTTCTACACCGCTGCTTTACTAAGTTCATTATTCACCGTTCTCCAGATTCCTAAGGGATTTTTATTCTTTAATTCATCCGGGAGGAATTTATCGGGCCAGTTCTGGAATGATAACGGTCTTGCAAAACGTTTGATACCATCAGCACCTACGGAAGTAAACCGCGAATCGGTAGTAGCAGGAAAGGGTCCGCCGTGATGCATACTTAAACAAACTTCCACGCCGGTAGGCACTCCATTGATAATATACCTGCCGCAGATATTCTTAATCGCTTCTGTTAATTCTTCATTGTTTGCAATATCATCCTCCGTCGCCATAACAGTGGCGGTTAATTGACCTTCGAGTTTATTGACCACTTCCAGCATTTCATTACTATCCTTGCAACGGATCACCAATGAATAAGGGCCGAATACTTCCTGGTGCAGTACCGGATTGTTAAGAAATGCCTGCCCGCTGGCCGATGCTACTGTGGGAGAACCCTGGTTGAATTGCGGTTCACCATCTGCTACAGCTACCGTTTCAACACTTTCCTGTGATAATGCATTGGCTCTTTTCTCCACATAGGCTTTAAATATGCCCGCATGCAACATCGTACCGGGATTGGCTTTTTTAATTTCTTCTCCCAGTGCCTGTATAAATGTTTCCAGTCCCTCTCCTTCCACACCAATGATCAAACCGGGATTGGTACAAAACTGTCCGACACCCAGTGTAATAGAGCCCGCATAAAGTTTAGCGGTATCAGCTGCTGCTGCTTTCAATTTACCAGGCAACAGGAAAACAGGGTTGATACTTCCCATTTCCGAGAAAACAGGAATTGGTTCTTTGCGTTGATTGGCCCAATCGAATAATTGTTTGCCCCCGAGATAAGAACCGGTGAACCCTACCGCTTTGGTATTCGGATGCTCAACTAATGCTTTGCCAATTTCAAAACCGGCGCCATGTACATGCGCAAATATTCCATCAGGCATATTTGTTTTCATAGCAGCCCTGATGATTGCATTGGCTACCAGTTGTGAAGTGCGTACATGTGCAGGATGTGCTTTGACAATAACCGGGCAGCCGGCCGCAAATGCACAGGCTGTATCTCCGCCGGCTGTAGAATAAGCAAATGGGAAATTGCTGGCGCCAAATACGACTACAGGACCTAAAGGCACTAACATCTTCCGGATATCGGGTTTAGGGGGATTTTTATCCGGTATCGCAGTATCGATCCTTGCTTCCAGCCACTCACCTTTTTCGCAGGCCTCCGCATATTGATTTAATTGAAAAATGGTACGGCCTCTTTCATTTCTTAACCGGGCTTCAGGAAGATTGGTCTCTTCACCAGCTACTTTCAATACTTCATCACCTAATGCTTCCAGTTCGGCTGCTATGGCCCGCATAAAATCAGCGCGCGCCGATAATGGCAATTTACGATAGGCCAGGAAAGCCTTCCATGATTGCTGCATGACTTCTTCCACCTGCTCTATTGTAGCATCTGTATAATTCATAGTTTCCGTATTCATATAATTGATGATTGTCTCTTTTTTGGAGGATTAAAGGTAAAAAGAAAATACCGTGAACAAGGTATTCCCGGCAGTTGACATACTAACTACTTTTAGCTACCTAAATTACCAAAATGAACCGCCGAGTTTTTTTACACAAATCAGGTATTGCCGCAGTAGCCGCAGCCGGCTTACCGCTTGCTCTCCGTAATCAACAACAAAATACGCCCAGTGTTTACAAAACAGTTTTAAAAACCGGGGAAGCAGGACAATCTTATTATGAACTGGGATTGTATCATTCAACCATCCAGGATTTCGGGGCTGCTACCGATGATGAGAAAACGATCGGCTTGAAAGTAAATTATTATGGCACCGACGATATCACAGCGCCAACCAACACAGGTGAATACAAATACATTATTAAAAAAGTAGAGCAGACAGATGCTACCAATAATACCTGGAGAATAACGACGAAACTGGATAAGAAGATATCCGGGGATCATAAGTTCCCCAAAGATTTTCCGAAAAACCTGGTGTTTGAATGCAAGCCGGGTTCCTATATCAATATTTTAGATAAGAAGAATAATACCCTGGTAAGTATACCTTTTCCTCCACCGGCTTCTTCAGGCAGCAGCAGCGGTAGTGGTTGCTTTTTGACCACCGCCTGCGTAAAACATAAAGGATTCGCTGATGACTGCGAAGAACTGACTACGCTGCGTTTCCTGCGTGATAAGTTTATGATCCGTAGTGAAGAGGGACGAAGGATGATCTCATTGTACAGGGAATCAGGACCCGTTATTGAAAAAGCGATTGCATCCTGCGATAACAAAGCAGCTATTTATGAATATATGCATAGCCACATGATCATACCTGCGGTTGAATTAGTACAACAGGGACATTATAAGGCCGCTGTTCATCATTATAAAATTTTTGTAACAGCTCTATCGCAACAATATTGCTGATTCGATTCTTGTTCCGTCAGATCAGGGCCATTTTCCTCCGGGAAAGTGGTCTATTTTCTCAAGTGTTTTTTTCGTTTCGTTAGACCGGGGTCAAATCCGTCCGTGCGGATTGACCCTTTTTTAAATGTAAAATGCAGAATGTAAAATCTAAAATGTAAAAGTTGATCATTTGGAATTTGTATTTTCCTTTTACATTTTAGATTTTACATTCTGCATTTTACATTTCTTATTTCTTAGTAGCAATCGTATTATAAGCGACAATCAGCGCATCTTTCAGCATAGCTTTCCTGATCTTTCCCAATTCAATGAAAGTAGCCCCTTTCTTTCCCCAACCGCCTGGAACAGGATAAATAATCGTTTTATCAAACGCACAAAAAACAGACTGATCGAGCAGCGATAATTTCACCATCATCCGTTTATTTTTTTCATCAAGTGTGGCGAATATTTTCTTTTTCACCCGGAATGCTTTTTTATCAAAATGAGGATGCTCATCTGTACCAGGAAAAGCAAGTGCCAGATTGCGCGCGGTTTCGATACTGACCATGATGATAATATTAAGGAAAGATACTTATTTGTCCGGCGGATGAAAAATCCCGCTTTTTGGCACAATAATTATTTATATACAGGAAAGAGGCGTATGAAAAAAAATCAACCGATCACGAAAAAAGAAGAAGTAAACAAGAACCCCGATCATAAAATTGACGAGGATTTTAAAGGATACCCGCATGGCCCTGCCAAAGATGAAACGATAAAACCCCAAACAAATACCCAGAAAAAAACAGCGGCTACAGATAAAAAAGATGGCGAAAAGAAAGACCGGAAAGAATTTGATAAACACCAGGAAACCGATGAGCAGGATTCCGATGGATCTGCCAACGCATTTGAAGATAAATAATATGTCAGGTTTTAAAATATGTGGGCCGGCCGAAGCGATCAATTCATAATTTATAATTCATAATTATGAATTATAAATTATGAATTGATCGTTCATCCAACACCTAAACCTTACACAAAGAAAGGCACACCCGGTATTGCATATTTCTTCATTCCTTCTTCATTGATCTCTACTCCTATGCCTGGTTTTTCGGAAAGTGTAATAAATCCATTCTCCACCCAGGTTCCATCATATCTTACAATGTCTTTGAACATGGGATCTGTATGGAAATAAGATTGCCATTCCATGATTAAAAAATTAGGAACAGAAGCACACACATGGCAGGTAGCCATCGCTCCTAGATAAGAAGCTACCATGTGAGGAGCAAACGGAACATAATAAAGATTGGAAAGATTGGCAATACGTTGCCCTTCTCCCAGCCCACCCACTTTTTGCAGATCGGGCATGATGATATCGGCCGCGCCAATCTCGAGTATTCTCCGGAAACCATAAGCGAGATAGAAATTTTCTCCGGCACATATCGGTGTGGTAGTAGAATCGGCAATGAGTTTATACGCATCTACATTCTCTGCAGGAATAGGTTCTTCGAGCCATAAGAGATTGAGATGCTCCAGGCGTTTGGCAACTGCATGTCCTGTTACGGCATCATATCTTCCGTGCATATCGCAACAGATATCTATCACAGGGCCTACAGCTTCGCGGGCAGCCGTTACCTGGTCCACCATGCGTTGTAATTCCGCAGGGCTTGCCGTCCAGTTATAGGCATCATATTTATTAGGATCATTTGCCTGGTCCAGATCGAATTTAATAGCATTGAAGCCCATCTGCTTTGCTTTTAATGCAGCATCGGCAAAATCTTTGGGCGTAGGAAGATTGCGCTGGTATAAGGCTGTATCGCAATACACACGGATCTTATCGCGAAATTTTCCTCCGAGTAACTGGTATACCGGCAGATTAAGGGCTTTACCTGCCAGATCCCATAAAGCCGTTTCGATGGCAGAAAGAACAGCTACATACATACCGGCCTGTGCACCCTGGAAGAAACCTGATTTGCGTATATCTTCAAACAGTCGATGCACGTTCAATGGATTTTTTCCTTTGATCCGGTTCTCAAAACTTTTTACCAGGTAATAAGTACCAGGTATCGCATCCACTCCTTCCCCGCAACCCCATATTCCCTGGTTGGTATAAATTTTTACAAATAAACTTCCCCGTATATAGCCACATTTGATCTCGGTAATTTTAAGATCGGAAGGTGGTGAAGTTTTTGGTGTTGTATGAATTGCTTTCTCATATCCCTGGCCGAATGCCGACAGAGGTGCTAATGCTGCTGCTGTCGCTGCTTTGGTGAGAAAAGATCTTCTTGAAGTTGAATTTGCCATTATTAATCGTTTAATGTTATTAATTACCAGGTGCGTGTTTTTAAATATTCCTGTATCTGTTCTTTGGGTACAGGCAATTCACTGATATGTTCGTTGAGCCATTGGGAGAAATCTTTTTCGATCTCATCGCTCCAGCGTGAATCGATCTGCCCCGGCGTATATTTTTGCTCGCGCAGACGCTGATGCCCGAACATATCACGCAGGCGAACGATCTCGGATGTCTTCACTACTTTTTCAGCCAGGTGCGCCGGTATGAATATGACACCGCCATCTCTTCCCAGTACCACATCGCCGGGCATGACCGTAGCCTTGCCAATACGTGTCGGTTGATTGATCCCTACCAGCGTTGTATTCAATTCACCATCAGGATTATTGAGGTGATGAGAAGGATGATAACTGCGGAAGAAAGAAGTGAAGGAACCAATTTCTTTTAGCCCTTTAATATCACGGACAGCGCCATCATATACAATTCCGTTGCCGGTCTTTGCAAAAATGGAATTGCCGAGGTTATCACCGATCGTAGGACCATCTTCATGTGCACCAAACTGGTCCACTACGTAGACATCGCGTTTGACCAGCAGGTCAATCGGCCATGAGTTCTGTGATTTCACGCGCCCATCGCGGTTATGCCCCCTGTCATCGATCACGCGGTGGATATCAGGACGGCCGGGCATGAAGATCGCAGTGACTGCTCTTCCTACGAGTACACTATCGGGATTGATGGTTTCCCATCCATCATCATACTGATGTTTGAAATTTTCATTACGTAATACCGCCCAGGCTTCTTCCAGCGATACCAGTTTCATACGGTCAAGTATGTTATCCGGTACTTTGGGCCTTCCATCAGGAAAACGTTCTCCTTTCCATAGAGGAGTTAAGAAAATAAGTTCCTCTTTTGATATCTGCTGGCTATGAAGTTGTGATGCAGCAAAGCAGATCACAACCAGCAGCATAACGTATTTAAATCTTGCCATAACACATTATATAAGGATGAATAAATTGATTTGTAATTATGCTAATACAGGATCTGGTGTTTGCTTTTCTTTCTCATCGATTTCATCTTTGGGAGGCCGGTTATGCCACCAGCTTGAAAGTGTGGAACCGGATACATTCATGACCGTACCGAATATCACGGGTGCCAATCCTGCCGTAGCCATTTTTCCCATCACTTCAGCAAGACCGGAAGCAAGACCTGCATTCTGCATGCCTACTTCCAGTGCAATCGTACGGCAATCCCGTTCCGGAAATTTCAGTAATCGTGCTGACCAATAACCTAAAAAATAACCAGCAACATTATGAATGAATGTAGCAAGCACCAGTAAAGCACCAACCTGCAACAGCCTGTCGCGACCAGCTGCTGTGATAACAACCAGTACCAGCCCGATACCGATCATAGAAAAATAGGGCATCGCTTTATCCAGCCATTTGAATTTTCCATGTACCAGGTAATGAAAGATCAACCCGGCTACAATGGGGAGAATAACAATCTGCGTAATATGCCATACCATTTTCCAGAAATCGATCTCCACATAATTTCCTCCCAATACTTTCATCAGTAACGGAGTAAGCAAAGGAGCAAGTAAAGTGGAAATAGCAGTTACAGAAACCGAGAGTGCGAGATTGGCTCTTGCCAGGTAAGCCATGACATTGGAAGCAAGTCCGCTGGGACAACAACCAATGAGGATGATACCGGCGGCAATTTCAGGAGGGAAATGAAATAGCCGGGCAATGCCTAATCCTACAAGAGGCATGATCGTATAATGACAAACAATACCAACGATCACTCCTTTCGGCATACGAAGCACCTGTGCAAAATCTTTCAGGCTGAGTTCCGTCCCCATTCCAAACATGATCACCTGCAATAGTGGGACAATGAGTGTGGACAGTTTTATGCCGCCTGCGTTCTTGAAATAATCAGGATAATACATGGCCAGGCTCACGACGGCTAATATAGTAGCCGTATAAGAAAATCCTTTCCAGAAATGATGTCCCCGAAATGCGATCGCCAGGCAAACAAGAGCTGCTGCCAATATCCAGCCACCCCATTGATGCACTTCCATCACTGTTATTAATATATAGGCTGCAAAAAACAACGCTGCCAGGAGATAGAAAACGGCATAGAACGGCCTGCTGAAAGATGACATGACTTTCATTACGTTTAAAAAATAAAATGAAACACTAATTAAGACGCTGGCAGGAGAAACCAAATATAAAGATTCTTCCCCAATCAGTATTTGAGAAAGAACTACTTTTTTGATCTAAGTGTATGAAAATCAGAAGGAGAAATTTATCCCTATGCAATGCTGCAAAAGGATAATAATTAGATTTTCTGATTACAGCCATATTCCTTTATATCCTTTCATCCAATTCTATCCGTGTTCTATTCTTCCATTAGATAACAGTAACAACTGCGGGGAATCACCCAAAAGCTGCTGCCAGATTGCATCTCCTTCCAGGTCGTACTGGTATTTGTTGCAATAAAAAACCCCCGCAACATTGCAGGGGTTACCACTTTAACCATTAACCTAAAACATATTAACCATTGACTATACAAACATGAACTATTACTACGAGAATATTTTATGCTGCGATTGGAATGCTGGGAAAACTAAATGCGATCATCGTACTCGTAGGTTTCCTGATACTGATACTCAAACTGCCTCCTATCTTTTCAGCCATTGATTGCACATCCTGCAGACCACAAGCCATTGCATACGTGCTGATACAACCGGATTCCTGAATTTCCAGTACAACTGTTTCACCGTATTTACGCGCTGACAGATGGATACAGGTTTCCCTGGCGTGGTTAACAACTGCTTTCAGCAAGCCATTGATAACCGATGTGATCCATTCTTTATTATGCTCTATCTCCAACTGATCAGGAATATTGTTGACAAAAAAACTTCTGTTCCTCGATGCTACCGGAAGAAAACTTGAAATCAATCCACCGGTAAGTTTTTTCAGGTTGTTCATAATACGTTCGATTAGGTACTTTGATTTTAAAACTTAATAAGGGTTTCGGGCCTGATGGTTGTATCTGATCAACAGGACAAAGTAACAACGGCAGGAAGCTGGAAAAAATAGAACACGGGACGATTATCCCGTCATAACAACCCCAAACAGAAAGTAGAATTTACACTACAAAATGAAGTGGGGGAACGCTCATAACCTATTGACAATCATAGCAAATAAATAGAACACGGATAGAATTGGATGAAAGGATATAAATGGGATATGACTGTAATCAGAAAATCTAATCATTATCCTTTCATCCAATTCTATCCGTGTTCTATTGTTCCATTAGATAACAGTAACAAACTGCGGGGAATCGCCCAAAAACCGCTGCTAGACTACATCTCCTTCCAGGTCGTAATCGTAGGCTTTGGTAATCTTTACATTTACAAATTCACCGATCGCGAGATTTTTTCCTGTTACCACTACTTCGTTATCTACTTCAACGCTATCGAATTCGGTGCGGCCCAGGTAACGGCCGGCTTCTTTTTTATCGATGAGGGTCTTGAAAGTCTTTCCTATTTTTTCCTGGTTGAGCTCGAAAGATATTTCCTGCTGCACTTCCATGATCTCCTGGGCTCTTCGCTCCTTTTCTTCAGCATCGATATCATCGGCGAGGTTGTGTGCTGATGTTCCTTCTTCATGACTATAGGTAAAGATGCCTACGCGGTCAAACCGTTGTTTTTGTAAAAACGTTTTCAGTTCTTCCACATCTTCCTGTGTCTCGCCGGGAAAACCAGTGATCAGTGTCGTACGAAGGCAAATGCCTGGTACTTTCTCGCGGATCGCTGCGGTAAGGTCCTCCATTTCTTCCCGGGTGATCTGCCGCTTCATCGCTTTTAGCATATTGTTGGCAGCATGCTGCAGTGGCATATCGAGATAATTACAGATATTATCGCGTTCGCGCATTACATCCAATATATCTAACGGGAATTTGGAAGGATATGCATAGTGCAGGCGGATCCATTCCAGTCCTTTTACATCTGCCAGCCGGTTCAGCAGATCGGGCAACATTCTTTTTTTATAGATATCCAATCCGTAGTAAGTCAGTTCCTGTGCGATAAGCATGACCTCTTTTACTCCTTTCTTCACTAATCCTTCTGCTTCCCTGACTAATTCATCGATTGGCTTGCTGATATGCTGTCCGCGCATCAACGGAATGGCGCAAAAAGCGCAGGTGCGGTTACAGCCTTCCGATATTTTCAGGTAAGCATAATGACGGGGGGTAGCAAGTAAACGTTCACCCAGCAATTCCGTTTTATAATCTGCATTGAATTGTTTTAAAATCAGCGGCAGTTCCATCGTCCCGAAAAATGCATCTACCTCGGGAATCTCTGCTTCCAGGTTATTCTTGTAGCGTTCGCTGAGACAACCGGTAACATATACTTTATCGAGCTTACCTCTTTTTTTCAGTTCTACCTGGTCCAGGATCGTGTTGATACTTTCCTCTTTGGCCTTATCGATAAAGCCACAGGTATTCACGACCACGATATTGTGATCCAGCTTCTTATTCTCATGTGTCACATCGATATCATTGGCCAGCAACTGGCCGCTCAACACCTCGCTATCCACCATATTCTTGCTGCAGCCGAGGGTGATAATATTGACCTTATCCTTCTTTAATGTCCTTGTTTTCATGAAGGCGCAAAGGTACCTCAAAAAAAGGGGATTTTTAAGCAGGTTTTGAAAGGGTTCCTGTTGCTTAAAGTGGGTTAAATACGACTAAAAATTGCCATAGTTTGCCATTTCCGATGGCCCCGATTGAAGGTTTTGTCCTCTACCGGCAATAATGTGCAGCCTGGCCATCTTAGTGACATGATTAGGTATAAATACTTACTCTTTCAGGAAGAAGTACGCTGCCAGGCAGAGAGCCAATCCATTACTTTTGAGCCTCTTTTAACTCTAAACTATATTATATGAAATCAACAAGGACCCTGATTACCTTAGCCGCCTGCACCGCTTTTTTATTAGCTATAGCCGGTTGCGGAAATGAACAAAAAGGAATACCCGTAGATAAAGAAAAAGCCAAAGCGCATATTATTTCCCTGCGCACAGCAGATAACTACCGCAGCAGTTTTGGCAGCGCCAAAGATTCATTGATCCGTTTGCTGAAAGATTCCAGTTTTTTGGAAAAGCAATTCAATTTACCCGTAGCAGAAATGTTTAACCGTGATGCCATTGCTCTTTTGCTTAACCAGGAAGGTGCAGAAGGCATCCGCATCTACCTGGGTCGTGATAACGAAGGATATGTAAGATTGATATTATTACCGGTTGATAAGAACGGAAAGGATATCCGCAAAAAATTACTGGATATTGCTGATGATAAAAAAGAAGAAAGCGATCCCAACGTGATGAAACAATCAGGTGGTGGCGATGGTTTTGGTGAAGCAGTAGAAGTAGGACAACGCTGCCCTACTGTATGTGATTAACCGGACCTTATATAAAGCAAAGACCAAACCATTAACCTTTCGATGAAAAATTTGTATTTCTTTTTAAGTCTTGTCGTCTTATTTCCATGGATAGCGGGGCTGGTACGTTTCAGGAATATGCGCCGGATGTACCGGCCCTTTATCATATTGCTGACGATTGCGGTGATCACGGAAATAGTCAGCCGTATTACGATTGATTATTTCAAGAATAACAATGCAACGATCAATATTTATAGTCTTATTGAGTATATACTGATCATTTCGCAGTTCTATTTCTGGCGGTATTTCAGCCGCACCCGTCGCTGGTACCCATATTTCGGATTGCTTTGTGTGATCATCTGGATCGTAGAAAATATATTCTTTGGCAGGGTGTTTAATGACGTGGGCACTGTTTTCCGTGTCAGTTCGTCTTTTATAGTAGTGATATTAAGTATTAACGAGATCAATTACCTGATCATTCATGAAAACAGGAACCTTTTAAAGAATGCCCGTTTTTTAATCTGTACCGGTTTCCTTATTTATTTTTTATACGAAGTATTGCTGGAAGGATCGATCTATATCAGCACCCGCGAAGAGAACAGTACGGCCAGTAAGATCATCAACCTGTCGACCTATGTAAATTTAGTGGTGAATATTATTTATGGTATTGCCGTATGCATGATACCGAAAAGATCTGTCTTTAGTTTTAAAGAAGAAGGGAAATCATTGACGGATTCGTTTTAACAACTATAGAAAACCCGGTTTAAGATGGAACATAATATTTATAACATAACGTTGCTGATAGGATGCCTGCTGGCGGCTGTTCTGTTATTTTTTATCATTTCCATTATACGTTATCACCGTCATTATGTGAATTTGCAGAAGCAACGGATGCATGCTGAGATCATGATGCAGGAAAATGAAAGAAAAAGAATTGCAACAGACCTGCACGATAGCTTAGGGCCTTTGCTTTCTTCCGTTAAATTACAGATCAACAGTCTTGACAGTGCTGATTCTACTGATCAGCAGATCATTTACAAAGCGGGCCGTCACCTGGATGAGATCATTGCCAATCTCCGGGAGATTTCGCATAACCTCTTACCCAACACCCTGCAACGGAAAGGATTATCGGAAGCCATCCGTGAATTCTCGAATAATAATACCAAACGGAATGGTACTAAAATTGATTTTTACCAGTTTCAGCAGATCTCGATAGAGCCGGAAAAAGAGATCCATGTATTCCGGATGATGCAGGAGATCATTCATAACACATTAAAACACGCCCAGGCGAAAAATCTGCAGATCGGATTGGGAAAAGAGAATAATGAAATCATAATTTTGTCAAAGGATGATGGTGTGGGTTTTGATGCCGAGAAAATGAGAAAAAGTTCTACCGGGCTGGGATTAAAAAGTATCGAGAGCCGGATCGAAATATTAAATGGTACATTCATCCTGAAATCTTCTCCCGGTGGAGGAACCAGTTATTTTATAAAGATACCGGTCAAAACCTAGCATATATGTCTACAATTATCCGTCTTGTTATTGCTGATGATCATGAGATATTCAGAGACGGATTAGCCCTGATGCTCTCCCGGCAGCAACATATACAACTGGTGGGCCAGGCCTCCAATGGCCGTGAACTGGTATCCCTGGTTGCCGATCTTCAACCCGATGTAGTAATGACGGATGTGAAAATGCCCTTGATGGATGGCATCGAAGCAACACGTCATCTTATTATGAAAGATGCGGGCGCCAGGATCATTGCGCTTTCTATGTTTGATGAAGAGAACCTGATCGTGGATATGCTGGAAGCAGGCGCCAAAGGCTATTTATTAAAAAATGCCGATAAACAGGAAATACTGGATGCCATTCATAGCGTATATGAAGAAAAACCATATTACTGCCATCATACTTCTTCCAAACTGGCCTCGCTGATCTCCAAAAGCAAATTCAATCCGTATAAGAAAAAAGAGGCCCTGGTATTTACTGACCGTGAAGTTGAGATTGTACGGTTGATCTGCCAGCAATTAACGGCCCAGGAAATTGCTGATAAAATATTCATCAGTAAAAGAACAGTGGAAGGACACCGTACCAGGATCCTGGAAAAAATGAATGTAAAGAATACGGCGGGTGTAGTGATCTTTGCATTGAAACATAAGATCGTTACAGAAGAGGAGATGATGTAAGCATTTTATATGCCTGCCCGATAAAATTCCCTGTGGCCCTCTTAACCTCCGTGGTTCTCTGTGGAATATTTTTTTCGAATCAGTAAGTCTTCTATAGTGATAATTGTTCCACAGAGAACATTTAAAATTGACTACTTCTCTTCAAGATTGAACAGGCTATCAACAAACTCATGTTTATCGAATACGAGCAGGTCCTCCATTTTCTCTCCTACTCCAATAAATTTTACCGGTATTTTAAATTGATTGGCTATTGCCAGTACCACGCCGCCTTTGGCAGTACCATCGAGCTTGGTAATGGCTAATGCAGTCACATCGGTAGCTGCTGTAAAATGTTTGGCTTGTTCGAGTGCATTCTGGCCAGTTGATCCATCCAGCACCAGCAACACTTCATGTGGTGCATCCGGGATCACTTTTTGTATCACTCTTTTAATTTTACCGAGCTCATCCATCAGGTGGGCTTTGTTGTGCAATCTCCCGGCCGTGTCTATTAATACAACGTCGCTTTGCCTGGCAACGGCGCTTTGTGCGGTATCGAAGGCAACAGCCGCCGGATCGCTGCCCATATCCTGCTTTACGATCGGCACACCTACCCTCTCGCTCCAGATCGTTAACTGGTCGACAGCAGCTGCGCGGAAGGTATCGGCAGCGCCAAGCAATACATTCTTTCCTGCGTTTTTAAAATTATAGGCCAGTTTACCAATGGTGGTGGTCTTGCCAACACCATTTACGCCTACTACAAGAATAATATAGGGTTTGGAGGGTAATTCCGAAGTGAATGCATAATTGTTTGATTCCGGCGCATCGACCAGGACACTTTCGATCTCTTCCTGGAGCATTTTATTAAGCTCTGCAGCATTGAGATATTTATCCTTTGAAACACGCTTTTCAATCCTTTCAATGATCTTCACCGTGGTATCGATACCGACATCTGCACTGACAAGGGCTTCCTCCAGGTTGTCAAGCACCTCTTCATCCACCGTACTTTTGCCGGCGATGGCTTTGGTTATTTTAGCAAAGAACCCTTCCTTGGTTTTTTGAAGACCCTGGTCGAGGCTTTCTTTTTCTTTTTTGCCAAACAGCTTGTTGAAAAATCCCATATACTTTATTTGCCGTGGGTGCCACGATTAATACCTAAACAACAAAAGCCATCCGTTGTTGACGAATAGCTTTCACTTATTTTCTCTGCAATGAAATTATTTCTGAGCTAAGAACTCTTTTACTTTATCCTTGTGTACGATCGCTTCCTTGAAGGTATAAGCACCAGTTTTCGGACTGCGTACAGCTTTGATCACTTTAGTGTAATTCTTTGCTTCTGCTGCCTGCTTCGGGTCCTTCTTGATCGCGGTTTTTGCTGCTTTTGCCATGATATTTATTTGAAAAGTTATTCCGGCTATACCGGAAGTAATAACGTGAAAGTTAAACTACTTCCTCATTACTTGATTTCCTTGTGAACAGTTACTTTTTTCAGGATCGGGTTGAATTTCTTCAGCTCAAGCCTTTCAGGATTGTTCTTTTTGTTTTTTACCGTGATGTAACGGCTGGTGCCTGGTTTACCACTTGTTTTGTGTTCGGTGCATTCCAGGATCACTTGTACACGGTTGCCTTTCTTTGCCATTTTATTACGCTTTTAAATACGGTTAGATTTTTTCTCCTTGCGCTCTCAATTTCTTGATCACACTGTAAAGACCATTCTTATTAATGGTCCTGATCGCTTCAGTAGATACTTTCAATGTGATCCACTTATCTTCTTCGGGCAGATAAAACCTTTTTTTCTGCAAATTGGGCAGAAAACGACGCTTGGTCTTGATATTAGAGTGTGACACTTTGTGTCCTCCGATCGGCGTTTTACCTGTAACCTGACATACTCTGGCCATGATGATTGGAAAGTTTAATCCCGAAAAATTCGGGAGGCAAAGGTAGGGAAACTCAGCCAATTAGCGAACCCATTCCCAGGTTTTTTTAGCATTTTTTTCCCCCGGCCCCGATTAACTCTAAAATCCTCTATGCTTCAAGCTGGATCTGGGTTACAAAGGTTTTTAAGCCCGGTTTCAGGCCATTTCCGGGGTCGAAATTCGGTCTATTTACCTTTACCTCTTCTTTTTTTGACGTCTTTTACGATCTTCTTCTGCTCGCTTGTCAGCCGCCGTCCAACCTTTTTCACATCTTCTGCCGGTGGCAAATCTTCTGGTTTAATGCCTCTTTCCGCCAGGATATCCCTGACAGCGGTGTTATTGTCCACATGCTCCTTGCCGATGGATTTTTCTCCTTTGAGGTTCTTTTCGGCCACATTATGACTGGTTAATTCATTAGCGAAGTCTTTGGCCCTGATCGTAAGCGTGGGCAAGAAATCGGCTAAGGGCTTTGTAGAAGGAACCCCTAATTTTCTTTTCATGCCCGCGGTATCAATACCACCAAACAAAGCCTTATCACCTTTTGATTTGATAACGGCGAACCCGATGTGATCAACCCCACGTTCATACAAAATTGCGGAAAGCTTCTTTTCACTTTTACTGAGCTTTTGTCTGGCAGATACTCTTGCCACATCAAGGAGACGTTGCTCGATGATCTCCTGTTTACGGGTTTGAACTGCAAAATAAGTTTGTGCAAAAGCAACAGAAGGTTTGGAAGGATCGCCATTCTGAGCGATAAGATAACAGGCGTATCTTGTAAGCGCAACATCGTCTACTTCGCGTTGTGCACCTTTGGCTAAACCGATCATTTTGTTGAGCTCAACAAAATGATCGAAAACCGCTTCCCCGGCGGCTTTGCACGAAATCCTCGCCTTGTCAATTACCTTCAAAAAATTCCTCCATTCGCTGTAATGAAATATCTCCTGGAGATCGCGGGCGCTCCAACATTCTATCTCTTTGTATTGATAAGCGGCCTTTTCAAATTGCTGAAATAATTCGGTTATCAGTTCTTTCTTCATATAAATTTATTATGAAGGCTAAACTAATAGCAAGCAAAGAAAAATAGCCTGTTAAAACACAAGCGTTACACGTTCTTTCCTGACGAATCACTGTGCATCTTTCGCCAATTCGAGGGCCTTTTGGAGTTCATTGGTAAGCTTTTTAACGTCTTCAGGACGTTCATGAAACGCAGCAGGTGTATTTTGAAAAAGAACAAGACTATAACAGTCTGTCTGTTTTTGAAAGACAGCAGTTTGTATAGCATTGGTAGCAGGATTAATATCTGTTTTACCAGGAGGGACCATACCCGCTACTGCACACAGTAATATAATATCATTACTCAGGAACCTGACTTTTTTCACAATACTTACATAGGAAGCCGTTTTATGATTGGCAAATATCCCGGCCAGGTGTTCTTCAATTTGCCGGCGACCATTTACCTGGCTGCCATCAAATCCAATAATGCTTCCATCGTCGGCAAAGAGCGCCGCATAGCTTTTTGCATCCGCCTGGTTCCAGTATTGCAAAAGATTTTTGTATAATAATCTTATTGTTATTTCCTGTGGATTTTGTTCCATAGTATAGCTATTTGCTGAACAATTCACTTAATTTTTTATACAATTCCGCCTCCTTCTCAGTACCCTCATAACGGCCAAGAATCACGCCATTTTTATCGATGAGTATTTTGGTAGGCAATACTCCAATTCCATATTTATCGTTGATAGAAGCCGATTTATCCAAATTGCCATTCTTATCTTTTTTCATTCCCCGAAGCACATTGTACCAAATGAAAACACTATCCTTTACAATTGCTTTCTTCCATTCCTCCTGTTGTTCATCATCGTCTGCAATGCCAATGATCTCCAGTCCGGCGGAATGATATTTTGCATACTGCGCACGGAGGTAAGGCGCACCTGCCCGGCATGGCACACACCAGCTTGCCCAGAAATCCAATAGTATATATTCCCCTTTGAATGCAGAAAGATTAACTGCCCGCCCATCCATACCAGGCACATTAAACGTGGCTGCTTTTCTTCCCGGCAGACTTCCCATGAGTTGAGTAAGTACCGGGTAGATTTGTTTGCCATAATAACTTTGCTGAACGGACGTACTGAGATTATGATATAATTTGTCAGCCGTATCCAATGGAAGCTGCCGGATCATAAGTAATAATTCAAAGGCGCTTACATAAGAAAAAGGATGCGTACTGATAAATGTTGAAATCGTCATCGTTAGCTGATCATAGAAATCAACGCCGGTTTCATTCAACTGATGGATCTGTTGCTGCAAACCTTCATATTCCCGCTGGGTTTTCGATCCCGTTAATTTCATTTGTTTGAAATGATCACGTTCCAGTGTGATCGTCATTACCGCAGGTTCTATATAAAATGAGACCGCATTGGGATCGTCATCAGATTGAGATTGTACAGCGCCGCGAAGATAACCGATCGCCGGCTCGCTGATGGTGCCTGTCAACCGGAACGATCCTTTCTTTAGTATAACAGTATCTTTTGCCCATATTCCTTCCTGCCGGAGATAGGTAAAAGTCAGTACTCCTGTTGACTGGCCCCTGATTTTCCCTTTTAAGATGAACCGGCCGCCCTGCGCCTGCATCGTAAAACAAAAAGAATAAATAAGAAATAGGATCATTACCAGGCGATGCATTGCAAAAATTTATTTAAACTACAAATAATTTAAAAAGGAAACCAAAGCTGTTTTAATTTAGCAAAGAACATCATTATCTTATAATTACTATTATGAATCTCTTAGGCAATTTATTATGGCTTCTTTTCGGAGGATTGTTTGCCGCCATTGGATATTTTGCAGGCGGATTTGTTTTATGTATTACTGTAATAGGTCTGACC